>JANYDP010000402.1 GCA_025363535.1 Verrucomicrobiota bacterium
GCAGGAATTGTTCGGAAATTTCCAAGCCGATTCGTTTCCCGTGAACTTCGACGCTGGAACTGATGGCATTGGCTCTTGCCCGCAACGTCTCGTCAAATTCATCCAGCAGGGCCGCGCGGGTGCAAAGGTAAATACCCGCACCGCCGCAACCCAGCAGGAGCGCAAAGCCGAGCAAAAGCTTCACGGTCAATTGTCGGCGGATAGTTTTCATTCTGGTTCTGCCTTCAACGTGTAACCCAAACCATGCCGCGTATGGATGAGTGGCGCGGGATTGGCGGCGCTGATTTTCTTGCGCAACGACGAAACGGCCGAGTCCACCACGTTGCTCATCGGGTCAATCGCATCATCATAAATGTGCGCCTCGATTTCACTGCGTGTGACTACTTCGCCTTTACGACGAGCCAAATATTCCAACAATAAATATTCGCGCGGCTTTAATGGAACTTCTTTACCGGCGCGAAAAACTTCCTTGGCGGCGATATCAATTTCCAAGTCGGCGATAATCAAGCGCGATTGTTTTGTGCCCAAACTGCGGCGGCAAAGCGCTTCAACGCGCGCGAGCAATTCGTCGAGGGAAAATGGTTTGATCAGATAATCGTCCGCACCGAGACGTAGTCCGTGAACGCGATCTTCTACGGTATCCTTAGCAGTAAGTAGTAGAACATGCGTGGAATTGCCTTGTTTGCGTAATTGCTGCAACAGCGAAAGCCCGTCCAACCCTGGTAGCATGATGTCCAGCACCAGCACGTCGTATTCATTGGATTCCGCAAGCCACAGTCCCTCCTTGCCGTCGCCGGTGGCGTCGGTCAGATAGCCGGACTTCTTTAACGCCGTGCTCACGGAACGGCGCAAGCGCTCGGAATCTTCAACAAGCAAAATTCTCACAGTTTCGACGATGATGGACTGGGCTCAGAGAATAAAATCCGTCAACGCTTCAGCAGTCTGGCATAAAAAAGATTATCGAAACATTACGAAAATTTCATAATAAACCAGCCCCCCAACAGATCACGGTAATGTTACGGTAATGTTACGTTTGGCAGACTGAACATAGCCCTGACAAACCAAAATGAATATGACTGCAACGATACAACGAACGAAAAATGGAAAAAATGGTAGGCCGGCTACGAACGGACATTCACATCATCAAGAGCATGTGACGAGATTGTTTGATAAAAGATTCCAATGTGGCGTCGGCGTGTATGACGGCCTTTCGGCGTTGCTCGCAGAGAAATGGAATTTTGATTTCGTGTGGATCAGCAGCTTTTGCTGCTCGGCGGCGATGGGTTTGCCGGACGCTGGAATTGTCGGGCCAGAAGACATCTTGAGTGTCATTCGTTGTGTTCATCGTTCCATCAATCTTCCCATCGTAGTAGATATTGATTCTGGCTACGGCGATGCGGTGAAAGCGCATCATGTCGTTGAAGCGATGGCGCGCGCGGGCGCGGCGGCCTTGTGTATCGAAGACAATCCGATTTCAAAACGGTGCAGTCTCTATGATGGCTATGATCGCGAATTGGTTTCCGTTGAGGAACACGTCGCGCGTCTGCGGGCGGCGAAGGCGGGCGTGCAAGCCGCTCATTCCAACTGCCGCATCATCGCACGCACCGAGGCGCTCGTGGCGGGCATGGGCGTGAAGGAAGCGTTGCGACGGGCGACGGCTTATGCCGACGCGGGCGCGGATGCGGTGTTCATTCAATCGCTGGATGCGACGGGCAATGAAGTGCTGACATTCGGTCGCGAATGGAAACGTCGCACGCCGCTGTTTATCGCGCCTACGCGGCTGCCTCATGTGACGAAGAAAGAATTTTTCGCCGCTGGAATTTCGCACACCATGTTTGCGAACCAGGGATTGCGCGCGGCGCACGCAGCGGTGGATCGCACGTTCAAAGCGCTGGCGGAAGGCGAATGTTCGCTACCGATTGAGTCCGAAATTTCCACGGTCAAAGCCGTCGCCGCACAAGTGGGCGCGCAGAAAGTTGTGGATTTGGAAGCGTTGATCGCCGGAACGAATGGACATTCAGTTCCCGTGCGTGCGAAGAAACCGGCGCAGATCAGAATCAAGTCATCTCGCAAACTCGCCACGGCCAGCCGTTGATCCGCCAGATATTTTCCCATGCAAAAAATAAAGTTCGGTTTGATCACCGTCGGGCTGTGCTGCATTTCGTTGATCTGCGCCACCGCTCAAAACACCACCAATGCCCCCACGGCCAACCAAATCATTTTGAAAGCCACCGGGCCTTATGAAGACATGGCGCATTATGCCGTCGCGAAGAAGGACGACTTGGTCATCAAATATCTTGCCGACGCCGATGCCGGTGCAAGCCAGGTGATGAAAATACTTCCGCCGGATGACGCACGGAAATTTGAGAGCTTGTCCAAGAAACTTCACCAGGCCGTCGCGAGCAAGGACCGGACAACGGCGGCGGATAGTTCGGTGACGATTTTCCGAATGTTGGTTGACCGTCTCGACGCGAAGACGCTCGTCGTTCCCAAGGAAGTGGAACTGCTGGACTTCGCGGGCTACAAGCTCGCGGTGCTGGCGGCGGCGAACCAGCCGGACTGGCAGGCCATCAGCAAACTTGCCGATGAGAGCGATGCTTGGTGGAAAGCCATCTCGGCTGGAGTCACGGACAAGCATCTGCGTGCCACCGTCACTTCCGCCATCACGGGAATCCAACAGGTCGCCGACCAGAAAAATCTGGCGATGCTTCAATTCGGATCGCAAATGATTTTGGATTTGGTGGACATGCTGGAAGTCGGGTTCAAAACCGCGAAGGCCAGTCCGGCGGCAAAACCTTGATCTCCCCGGTGGCGTAAAAAAATCTCCCGATAAACTCCTGCGATGATCTCTGACCGTTTGAAAAGTCTGGGCGGCTCGGCCACTTCCGGCATGAGAAACCGCGCCCGCAAATTGCGCGAGGCTGGAATCCGCGTCGTCAACTTCGCTGCGGGCGAACTCGATCAGGACACCAGCCCCACCATCAAGGACGCCGTCCGCAAGGCGCTCGACTCGAACAAAACGCAATACACCGACACGCTCGGCATCGCCGCGTTGCGCGAACGACTGGCGCAGAAAATTTCGCACAAGACCGGTGCGACTTACG
>JANYDP010000424.1 GCA_025363535.1 Verrucomicrobiota bacterium
ATCTTCTTTTCGATTTCGCTGTCCGGCGCTCAACCAAACATTGCCTTCAAAGATTTGCAGGAAATACTCTGTGCGCTTTTCGTCGAGCAATTTTGTTTCCGGCTCCCAATAAAGCCAGCGGACATCAAACGGACGATAGCAGTAGCGGACGATATTCTTTTTCAGCAGGCCGCGCTTTCTCAATTCGTCACGAACCTGTTCCGCGCGGAAGCGCGCGGAATTTTCCATGACGCCGGGAAACTGCCGCCGCATTTCCTCGTGGCTGATTTCCGGGTCGAAGTATTTTTCCTGCCGCTCGACAAGCGCGTCCTTTTCCACGTCCACCAGAAATTCATCGCGGCTGGTTTTTACGCCGGGAAACGAGACAGGGAACAGTTCCGTGAGCAGAGGCCATTTGAAATAGCCGGACTCCGTTTTGGTGGGCAGGAACGGCAGGCCCACCGCCAGCGGCGGCTTGAGCCGCGTGTAAATTTTCTTCGGCGCGTCGCCCAGCGTCCGCAGCAACTCCGCGCGCTTCTCTTTGCCCCACAGATGGCGGAAGTGGATTTCGTTGGGGAGCGCACGCGTCCCGCGTGCGGATTCGGGCGTCGCGCCCGAATCTTCGTTCCCCGAACTAATGGTTTCACGAGGTTTTCGGCGCGACGCCGAAAACGGCACGCCAGAGGCGTGCGCTCCCCGCCGCACCAACGTCGTTATCGCCGTGCCGACCTGGATTCCCTCGCGGTTGAATTCCGTTGAGAATACGGACGGATCAGGTTTGCCTTCCGGCGTGACCTTGCCGGTCTTGAACTTGTCGCCGTTCAAGCAGTCCACCGTGATGGAGTCGAACACTTCCAGATATTTCTCCCGCATTCCGGTGAACGACAAGCCGTCCAGCCACGAATAATTGGAGATGAAACTGATAATGCCCTCGCCGGATTTTTCCACGATGCGCCGCTCGGCCATGCGGAAGAAACGGATGTAAAGATCGTTCAAGCCCTGCCCCTGCGGTGCGGGCGCACGCTTGGTGGTGCGATAGGCGTTGGTCAAATCGCGTTCCTCCTCCACCGCGAGACCAGCGAAACCATTGTAAGGCGGATTGCCGAGGATGACGATGATGCGCTTCTCCTGCTTGATGCCGTCGGCGGCTTCTTTTTCCTGTTTGAATTCCGGGATGGCAAACGTGAGTTGCTTCTTTGCTTCCTCGGACGGCGGTTCCCAGCCGGTGAGCGCGTTGGTCAGGTAAATCGCGGCGCGTTCCTTCTCGTCATCGAGCGGCGTGCCGAGACTTTGCAGCAACAAGCCCATTTGCAAATGCGCCACGACGAACGGCGCGGGCATGAGTTCAAAACCGAAGACGCGTTCCTGCGCGGCCTGCTTGACGGAAAGTTCAGCCTGCGCCGCTTCGCCTTTTTCTTCCTTCAACGTCTTTTCAATCTTCCGCAGCACCTCGACGAGATACGCGCCGGTGCCGCAGCAGGGATCGAGCACGAACACGCGCGGGTCGGCGAGGCCGTCGGCAATGTCCAGTTCCTCGCGCAGCGCGGCATCCACGCGCGCGACCTGATACTGCACAATCTCCGGCGGCGTATACCACACGCCCAGTTGCTTGCGGAGTTCGGGGTCGAAGGCTTCGAGGAATGGCTCGTAGAAATACTGCACGGCGTGCGTCTCGGCGAACTGCTGGAAAAATTCCGGGCGGTCCACGCGGTTGAGCACGGCGGCGGTCCAGTCCAGCACTTCCACGAGGCCGAGCGGGCCGAGCTTGGTCGGTGTGGCCACCTGCTCGAACAGCGCCTTGATCATCGGCACATGAAGCGTCCACGCGGCGGACTTCCAATCAAAATCATTTTTGCGGGATGGATTTTCTTTGTGCCACAGCACCCACGCGGAGAACACGCCGTAGAACAAAGTCTGCACGAGCGTGGAGCGGAAAAAATGCTCGCCCTTGTCCGCCTCGAACTTCATGCCGAGAGCCTCCTCCAATGCGGTGCGGACGGCGTTGAGCGCGGGCAAATCCTTGGCGGCTTCCACGCGCACGCGGGCATCGCGCGCATACGAGGCAAGAAAGAACGCGACGTCTTTCGGGTTGTTCAACGGCGCGTTGTGGAGCATCACGCGCTTGAGATATTCGGTAAAGCGTTCGCCCAGTTCGTTGGCGGCTTTGCGTGGCTGTGCGGCCACGACCCAGAAAGATTTTTCGTCGGGCGCGAGTTGAAAAGATTCCAGCCGGATTGGACTGCCGTTATCGCCGCGTTTCAAAAGCAGAAAGCTGCGGTAGTTCGTCACCAGCACCTGCCCGTAATGTTTGACGTAGTCGCGGACTTGTTTGGTGTCGGCAATGTCGTCCACGTCCTCATTGGTGCCTTTGACTTCGATGACGCCACGTGATGGGAGCGGAATGCCCAGCAGCGGAGCTTCCTCGTCGGTGTTCTTGAGCTGATCCGCCGTGAACAGCCCGCCGTCCGGCAGACCCGCGCCGCTGTTTTTCACATGGATGAAGCAGCGAACTTTGGGTTTGAGCGTGTGGCCAGCGGTATTGAAGAGATTGGCCAGCGCACCGTAACCCGAAGTTTCCTTGACCGCTGCGCCGGAGGAGCGAAGGGCGCGCAATTCTTCAAGGTAGGTTTCGATGGCGTTGGTCATGACTGCGGCGAATGATTCTGAACTTTCAGCTCTTTGTCCAAGTGAAAGCGCGGGAAGTTTGCGCGGCGATGAATTGTTTTGGCGGCCGCTGGCGGACGCGCCCTGCTTGACCCGCCGCCCGCGTCCGACTATTAAGTTAGCGACTATGCCGACTTATGGATACGCCTGCGCCAAATGCGGGCACGAGTTTGATAAATACCAGTCCATCGCGGACACGCCGCTGACGATCTGCCCCAAGGAGCTTTGCGCCCAGAAAAAATGGGGCAAGGGCAAGGTGAAAAAACAGATCGTCGCCGGGGCCGGCCTGATCTTCAAGGGCAGCGGGTTTTACATCACCGACTACCGCAGCGACAAATATAAAGACGCCGCGAAGAAAGATTCCGCCGCCAGCAAACCCGCCACCAGTGAAACCAAACCGGCCGGGGGCGACAGCAAACCGGCGGCGAAGGTGGAAACCAAGCCCGCCAAAGCCGCCGACAAGAAATAATCCCCGGCTCCGCTCCGCCTGCACATGAAAACGTTCGCCACTCTCGCCGTCATGTTGGCGCTGCTTGGCCGGGCGGTTGCGCAGACGCCGGCGCGGGAGGAGGGCCAGAACACGCGTAGTTTTTCCGGGCAGTTTTTTGTTCATGCCGCCCATGCGCCCACCGATCCCGCCCTGGCCGCCCGGCTGACGGCGGGGGGAAATTACCTCCAGTTGGACGCGGCCCTGCTGACGGTTTCGTGCGAGCGCATCAAGACGTTGCTGTGGCGGAAACTCGGGGACAAGCCGTCGTGGCGCGGCCGGATTCATTTGTATCTGCGCGCCACCCGCGCCGGGGATGAAGGCGTGCGGATGGTTTCAGAAAAATTTTCCGACGGCTGGCGGTACCAGGTGCAACTGCCGGACGTGATCGAACGCGCACGGTTTCTCCGCGCCATCGTGCAGGTGCTGCTCGTCGAAATCGGCAATCGCAACGCGGATGAACGCTCGACCGAAATCCCCGTCTGGCTGGTCGAGGGGATCGCCACGGAACTGCACGCCGCCGGCGACATGGCGGGCGAGCTGAAACTCCTGCTGACGCCGCCCGAAAAAACGGAGGCCGAACTCAAGCTCACCCGCTTCAATGTGAACGAGCGCCGGACGAATTCACTGTATTGGGCGCATGTGGTGCTGGCCTCGCAGCCGCCGCTCACCTTCGAGCAGTTGAGCTGGCCCGCCGACGATCAACTGGCCACGGAGGCAAGTGAGGTGTATCAAAGCAGCGCGCAGTTGTTGGTGGACCGGCTGCTAGAATTCAAGGACGGCCCCGCCTGTTTTCACGCCTTCCTCGCCGAACTTTCCAAGCACCTCAACTGGCAGATTGCGTTTCAAAAAGCGTTTCACGTTCATTTTCAATCCATGTTGGACGTGGAAAAATGGTGGGCGGTGGAAGTGTCGCATTTCACCGGCCGCGAACTGGAGCGCACCTGGTCGTTCGCGGAAAGCTGGCGCAAGCTCGACGAACTGATCCACGCGCCGGTGAACGTGCATACGGGCGGCGAGGCCCAACCCTTGCGCACCGAGGTGAATCTGCAGACGATTCTGCGCTCGGCCAACGGCCTCGAACAGGCCGATGTGTTCCGGCAGAAACTGACCTCGCTCGACTCGCTCCGGCTGCGCGCGGCCCCGGAACTGGTCGGGTTGGTGGATGATTATCGCCGGGCCATCGGCACCTATTTGCAAAAGCAGGCCGGCACGAATCCCTTTCTCCCGTTCCGCAAATGGCACGGGCTGGTGGTCAACCGCGCCGCCCGGGAACTGGCCCGGCAGTTGGACGCGCTCCAAGTCCGGCGCGAAGCCCTGCGGCCGGCCCCGCCAACCTCAGAGCCGCAACTGCCTACAGATGTTTCGGCGGCGTTCCGTTGAGCTGGTTGACAGTTTGAAGGGCCGTCACCTATTCTGCCGCCACGGTTTTTTCGACTATGAATCTGACGGATTTTTTGGACCGGTCGGCGGCGCGCTGGCCCGAAAAACCGGCGCTCATTGAGGGCGACGAGGTGGTTTCCTATGCCGTGCTCAACCAGCACGTCAACGTCCTGGCGGCGTCACTAGGCACGCTCGGACTGCTGCCGGGTGGCCGCGTGGGACTCAGTTTCCCCAACGGCACCAGCTACGTCGCGCTCACGTACGCGCTCTGGCGCATCCAGGCCGTGGTCGTGCCCATCCCCACGGAATGCACCGAGGAGGAGATCGTTGAAATTTGCGAGGCGATGCAGGTGCAGGCCATGCTCGGCGACAAGTTACGTCCGCACAGCACGCCGCTTACGCCGGAATTTTTTTTCACCAAACTCCATCCCGCCACGCCGCCGGACAACCACGGGCTGAACCTTGCCTTCATCCGCTTCACCTCCGGCACCACCAGCGCACGCAAGGGCGTGGCGCTGACGCACGAAACCATCCGCGACCGCATCCGCTCCGCCAACCAGGCCTTCCGCATCACGCCGGACGACACCGTGATCTGGTGTCTGCCGATGGCGCATCATTTTCTCATCACCCTCGTGCTGTATCTCAGCGAAGGCGCGACGATGGTCCTGGCGCGGCACGTCGTGGCCAAGCCGTTTCTCGACGCGGTCAACCGCTGGCGGGGCACGGTGCTGTACGCCGCACCGTTTCATTTCGGGATGCTGGCGCGGGATAATTCCGGCGTCGCCATTTCTTCCGTGCGGCTGGCGGTTTCCACGACGTGCAGTTTGCCGCAGAATGTCGCGGAGGATTTTCACCAACGCTTCGGCCTGCCGCTCGTGCAAGGTCTCGGCGTGATCGAACTGGGGCTGGTCTGCCTCAACGTGGATGACCCGCACGGGCGCTGGAATTCCGTGGGCAAGCCCGCCGGAGATTTTCAGGTGCGCCTCCACGAGCCGGACGCGGAGGGTTGCGGTGAAGTCAGGGTGCAAGGCCCGGGTATTTTCGACGCCTATGTCGCGCCGTGGATTCCGCGCGCCGGCGTGCTGTGCGACGGCTGGTTTTCCACCGGTGACATCGGGCGGTTTGACGCGGACGGTTTTCTTTTTCTGCTCGCGCGCAAAACGGCGGTGATCAATCTCGCGGGCCGGAAAGTTTTCCCCGAGGAAATCGAAGCCGTGCTGAACCGTCATCCCGACGTGCGCGAATCGCGCGTCTATGGCCGTGTTCATGCGCATCTGGGCGAAGTTGTCGAAGCCGAACTGGTGATGAATTCCCCGGCGGCCAATCTCGATTCCGTCCGCGCGTTTTGCCGCGACCACCTCGCGTCCTACAAAATCCCGATGCGCTTCACGGTCGTGACCGCCGTGCCGCGCACGCCGGTGACGGGGAAGATCCGGCGTGGCGGTGAGACCGTGACAGCGGGTTGAGGCGGCTCAAAGAATCGCCAGATCGGCGGGATCCTCGTCCCGCAGCGAGTTCTTCATCACCCAGCGCAGCAGTCCGAGGCTGTAATTGGAATTGGAGGCCAGGCCGGTGAAGATCGCGCCAAAATTTTTCTGCATGTGCGGAAACACCAGGCGCATCAGCATGTTGGTCTTCAGCAGTTGCTCGCCCACCTGGAACGACTTGAACAACCGGCCGCTGTAAAAATAGCCCACGATTTCATGCCACGCCTCGAGATGGTGCAGGCTTTCCTTTTCGTATTTCTTGAAGGCACGCGGCGAGCCGTCGGCGATCACCTTGGCGAGCAGAAACGCACCCTGCATCCCGATCAGCAGGCCGCTGGAAAAAACCGGGTCAATGAACCCCGCCGTGTCGCCCACCAGCACCCAGCCGTCGCCGAACAACCGCGTCGTGGAGAGCTGGTAGTTTTTATACTCCATCACCGGCGTGAGCCGTCTGGCGGCACCGGCGATTTTGCAGAGCACGGAATCCTGCTTGAGCAGATTGTCGAATTGCTCCTCCTTCGTCGCGCCGAACTTGGGGAGAAATTCTTTCCCGATGACCACGCCGAGCGACATGCGATCGGGCAGCGGAATCCGCCAGCTCCAGCCGTGATCCAGCCGCGTCGTGTGGACGTGCCCGTCATTGTCAATCTGCGTCGCGTCCACATGGGCGAACAACGCGATGTCCTCGCGCTCCCCTTTGACCACCGGCAAATCCAGCACCTGCGGCAGCAACCGCACACGGCCCGTGGCGTCCACGATCAAATCCGGCGGCTGCGAAAAAACTCCCGCCGTGGCGGCCATGGTCTCGGCGCTCAACTTGACCTTGTCCGTGCCGGAAATTCTTTCCACCTGGGCGGCGGTTTGAATGATATGCACCCCGGCTTGGCGCGCGGCTTCCAGCAACGTGTCATCAAACCGGTCGCGTGGCGTGTTGTAGGCGTACGGCGGCACCTTGGCCCCGAGTTCCTTGAACGGAAAACATAGGTTGAACGTCGGCGTCAGATTGATCGTCGCGCCGGGTTTGAATTTGCTGTACGTCTTGACCTCGTCTTCAACCCCGAGTGCGCGCAGCATCGGGATGATCGCCGGCACCAGCGATTCGCCGACGAGCAACGGCGCGCGTTTGGGCAGATGCAGGATGGCCACCTTCACGCCGGCGCGCGCGAGCAGGATGGCCAGCGTGCTGGCGACCGGGCCGCCCCCCAGAATGGCGACGGTGCGGATTTTTCCATCCCGCCTGGCACCGTGGCTGGCGCAGCCGCAACCCGCCGGGTGTTTGTGTTTGGTCGCACTCATGGCCGCGCAGATTAGGGAGCAGACGCTGGCTTGGCAACCGTGGAAATTTTCCGCCGGCCGCCACCTGCCTGGGGTGTTTCCGTTTCGACGATTGACACTGCTGCCAACGCTTTTCTATTCTCCCGCCGCCATTGTAAAGCGCGCTATGAATCTGATCGGTCAGTCCAAAAAAACCGCCGCCCCCGGCCGGGCGGGGAGGGTGATGGCCCATGGTTGAAGCGGCCCAAATCGAAACCGACCTGCTCGCCTTCGTGCGGCGCGAAGTCTTCGCCACCCAGGTGGACGCGACGCTGGACACCGACCTCGTCGCGGCGGGCTTCGACTCCATGTCGCTGGTGCGACTGCTCGTCTTCGTCGAACAGACCTACGGCATGTGGGTTCCGGAAAGTGAAATCACCGGCGAGTCGCTCCAAAACCTCCGCACCCTCGCCGGCACCGTCGCCCGGTTGTTGAACGCCCGTTAGCCGTGACTTTCGGCCTGGCCAAAACCCCCGCTTCCCCACCGCCCCGAAAAGTTTTCACCATGCCGGCCCGACAAAAATTAAGCGGCTGCGACAACCTGATGCGCGGCTTCGATTACGAGCTGCGGCGGCGCGGCTACGCGGGCAACTCCTGCCAGATCGCGCTCGAACTCGCCTCGGCCATCTCGCCCGACGCCTTGCGCAAACGCCTCGCCGAACTCGTCGCCCGCCACCCCATCCTCGGCGCGCGACCGGGCGGAATGATTTTTCCAGATTGGAAACTGCCCGCGTCGGTATCCCCGCCGCCAGTCCGCGTCCACCGGGATGAACTGGGTCTCCGCAAAAAAATTTGCAACGAGCCGCTGCAGTTGAAGCACGGCGAACTCCTCCGCTTCGACCTCATCGAACGCGCCGACGGCCGCATGGACGTGCTGTTCACCTGGGCGCACGCGCTCATGGATGCCAACAGCGCCGAACATTTTCTCGCCGTCGTGGGCCGTGACGATGTGCCGCTGCCGTCCACAGAACCCACCGTCTCCAAAGGCGTCTCCCAGCCGTTGAAGGAACGCTTCAAACTGATCCAAAAAAACATTCTGCAGCTCGACGAGTTCTGTAAAGCCGCGCCGCGCACGGTCGGGGTACGGCGGCCCGAGGCTTCAGCGACGCTGCGTTACCGCGTCGAAAAATTCACCGCCGAAGAAACCGCCCGCATCCGGGCCAATGGCGCGAAACTTTGCGGCGTGTTGAGCGACGCCCAGTTTCACGCCGTGGCTTCCGTAATCGAACTGCATCAGTTGCACCAGCGCATCGGCTGCCCGAGTCCCAGCTACGTCCTGCCCGTCCCGGTGGGATTGCGGCCCAAGGGCAGCATCGAACCGCTCTTCGCCAACCAGGTGACGATGCTGATGCTCCAGTTCCTGCCCGACCAGCTCGGCTCGGTCAGCCAGGCCGTGGCCACGTTGAAATCCCAGACTGAAAAAGCCATGCGCGCCGGCCTGGTGGACAGCAGCGTCATCCTGCTGGAAACCTTCCGCTTCCTGCCCCTGCCCGTCTTCATGGCTTTTGTGAAACACGGTTTGCACGGGGAAATCTGTTCGCTCTTCTACGGCAACACGGCGGCGGTCAGCCCCTGGCTGAC
>JANYDP010000431.1 GCA_025363535.1 Verrucomicrobiota bacterium
TTTTCGGATGCCGTACAGTGCCACCAACGTGACCGACTTCTGGCGACGCTGGCACATGGCGCTCTCCACCTGGCTGCGCGATTATCTCTACATTCCCCTCGGCGGAAATCAAAACGGCCGCCTGCTGACCTATCGCAATCTGATGATCACGATGGTGCTCGGCGGCTTCTGGCACGGAGCCAGTTGGAATTTCATCCTCTGGGGCGCACTGCATGGCGGCGCGCTGGCAGGCCATAAATTCTGGGGCGAACTCGGTTGCGCCGACTGGATTGAACGCCGACCGGGCTTGCGCCTCGCCTGGCGCCCGTTCGCGTGGCTGCTGACCTTCACGGTAGTGCTGGTTGGATGGATCATCTTCCGCGCGCAAACTTTCGGCGATGCCATGCTTTTCCTGAAGCGGCTGGCGTCTTGGGCCGGCGACGGCACCCGGCTGTCCTCGCCGTTCATCTTGCCAGCGGTTTGCGCCGTTGCGTTCATTCATCTCGTGGTGAATAAAAATTCCAATTGGGCGGAGGCAATTCCCCAGAAGTCCATGCCGAAAAGAATTTTTGCCTACACAGCGCTGCTGCTCATCCTCATTTGTCTCGGCGCGACGGATGCCTCGCCGTTCATCTACTTTCAATTCTAGCCCCGAGGCAAAACCTGCTGGCCAAACCATTCGCTTTCGCCAATCCTTTCCGCACCGTGCAATTTTCCATCATCACGCCCAGTTACCGCAGTTCCAACTGGCTGAAACTCTGCATCGCCTCCGTGGCTGATCAGGGCGTGGCGGCGGAACACATCGTTCAAGATGCAGGTTCGGATGACGGCACGCTTGATTGGCTGCCGGCGGATACGCGGGTGAAAGCCTTCGTCGAAAAAGACGCCGGCATGTACGACGCCGTCAATCGCGGCCTCCGCCGCGCCACCGGTGAAATCCTCGCCTACCTGAACTGCGACGAGCAATACCTGCCTGGCGCGCTGGCGTCCGTGGAAAAGTTTTTCCAAGCGCATCCCGACGTGGACATGGTCTTCGGCGATGTCGTCATGGTGAACCCTAACGGCGAATACCTCTATCACCGGAAAATGCAGACGCCGCTGCTGCATCACACTTGGACGTGCCACTTGTCCATACTCAGTTGCGCCATGTTTTTCCGGCGACGCGTGATTTCCGAAATGAATTTATTTTTTGATCCCCAGTGGCGCGACGTGGGGGATGGCGAGTGGATGGTGCGGTTGCTGCGGAAAAAAATCCGCATGGCCACGCTTGGGGAATTCACCTCCACCTTCATGCAGACCGGCGCGAACATGAGCGCCGGCCCCAACGCCCACCGGGAAAACCGGCGGTTATTGGCGACCGCTCCGGCGTGGGCAAAGGCCGCGCGCCCATTGATCATCCTGCGCCACCGGTTGCGACGTTTGCTCGGCGGGATGTATCGCCAGCCACCGTTCAGCTTCGCGCTCTACACCGGCAACCCTGCGAGCCAACGGGTGATTCGTCAGGTGCAAAGACCCTTGGCTCGCGCAGCAACGCATTGCGTTTGACTTCGCCTTGGTCTGCCCGAACATTTCGCCCGCTATGAATTGGATCACCAGTCCTGAAATTTGGATCAGCCTGTTCACGTTGATCGTGCTCGAAATTATTCTCGGCATAGACAACATCGTCTTCATCTCGATCCTCGCGGGCAAGCTGCCCCAGGAGTTGCAAGCCAAGGCGCGGCAAACCGGCCTCAGTCTCGCCCTCGTCACGCGCCTGCTCTTGCTGTGCGGACTGGCGTTCATGGTCAAGCTTACGACCCCGTTGTTCCACATTCCCAAGCTGGGAATTCTTTCGGAACCACACGGAGTTTCGGGCCGCGACTTGATCCTGATTCTTGGCGGATTGTTTCTGCTCTACAAAAGCACCACCGAAATTCACAAAAAACTCGAAGGCGAAGAAGGCGAAGTCTCCAGCCGCGTCGCGCCAAGGTTTGCCGCCGTGGTCGCGCAGATTCTGGTGCTCGACATCGTGTTCTCGCTGGACTCCGTCATCACCGCCGTAGGCATGGCCAAGCATCTGGGCGTGATGATCGCCGCCGTGATGATCGCGCTGATCTTCATGCTGTTCTTCGCCGGACGCATCAGCGATTTCATCCACAAACATCCGTCGCTGAAAATGCTGGCGCTAAGTTTTCTCATGCTCATCGGCTGCGCGCTGGTGGCCGAAGGGTTCCACAAGGAAATCCCGAAAGGCTACATCTACTTCGCGATGGCGTTCTCCGTCGGCGTGGAAAGTTTGAACATCAAAATGCGCGGCAAGAAAAAGCCCGCGCCAGTGGAATTGCATCAGCCGTATCGATAATCAATCTGGTGGCTGGCAGCAGCGGTAAGGACGTGTTCCACCGCGTCCCTAAATAATCCCCCATTCCCCGATCCGAAAAGAATGAAATGGAACGCGGTGGAACGCGTCCTTACCAACCCCCGCTCGTAGCGCAGGTTTCCCAACCTGCCGTATCGCCGATTTCCAATCGGCAGCCTGCGGAAGCTCCCACTCCGGTCGAGCCTTTGACCATTTGTGGGATGGGAAATCCGTTCACAATGCCAGCAGCACTTTCTTGATTTCCTTTAACCGCGCTTTCGCATCTTTCTTGGTGAGGCGCGGAAATTTTCCACCGGCCATGACCAAATCGCCGAGGCGCACGAGTTTCAGCTTGTCCTCCTCAACCTCGATGCTCGTCACGGACTTTTCGCTCGCGAGGATTTTCAGTTCCGTCACCGCCAGCAGCAATTCCACCGGCGAAGGCAAAGGCCCGAACCGATCGCGCAATTCCTTTTGCAACGCCTCCAACGCCGCCTTGTCCGTCGCCTGAGCAAGCTTGCGGTAAATTTCAATCCGGTGCTGCGCTTCGGGAACGTAACTATGGGGGAGCGCGGCTGTATGCGCAGCACCAGCCGCAGCAGCCGCTTTGCGAGAAGGGCTTTCGTTTTTCAAACCGCCTGCTTTCTCGGAGTGCTGCGGCTGGGTCTTCGACCACAGCTGCGCTCCTTCTGAGTCCGTAGCGGACACACCCGCTCCCACCTCGATAAAATCCAGATGCAGCTTCACCTCCACGCGCGGCTTCACCACCTCGCCTTTCATCGAGGCGACACTTTGCTTGAGCAACTGGCAGTAAAGTTCAAAGCCCACCGCCGTGATGTGACCGCTCTGCTCCGAACCCAGCAGATTGCCCGCACCACGGATTTCCAGATCGCGCATCGCAATTTTGAAACCGCTGCCGAGCGTCGAGTATTGCTTCATCGCGCTGATGCGTTTGCGCACGTCGGTCAGCATCCGCGCATGACGCGGCAGCATCAGGTAGGCGTAAGCTTGATGCTTATAGCGACCGACGCGGCCACGCAGTTGGTAAAGATCGCTCAGACCAAAGCGATCCGCGCGATCAATGATGATGGTGTTCGCGTTCGGAATATCGAGGCCGCTTTCGATGATCGTCGTGGACAGCAGCACGTCCGCCTCGCCGGCGATGAACTTCGTCATCACGTCTTCCAGATCGTCCGCGTTCATCTGGCCGTGGCCGACGAGGATGCGCGCGTTCGGCAGGAGCGATTGCAGCTTTTGTTGCATCGTGTGGATCGTCAGCACGCGGTTGTGCAGAAAGAAAACCTGTCCACCGCGATTGATTTCGCGCTGGATGGCGTCGCGGATGACGCGCTCGTCGTATTCGCAAACCGTCGTCTCCACCGGCAGCCGGTCGTGCGGCGGCGTTTGGATCGTGCTCATGTCCCGCGCGCCGGTGAGCGCGAGGTAAAGCGTGCGCGGAATCGGCGTGGCGCTCAACGTAAGCACGTCCACCAACGTCCGCAGGCGCTTGAATTTTTCCTTGTGCTGCACCCCGAAGCGTTGCTCCTCGTCAATCACCACCAGACCGAGTTCCTTGAACGCGATGTCGCTTTGCACCAGACGATGCGTGCCGATGACGATGTCCACCGCGCCCGCCGCGAGATCTTTCACCACGCGCTCCTGTTCGCGGCGCGTGCGGTAGCGCGAGAGCAGTTCGACACGGATTGGATAATCCGCCATGCGTTCGCGGAAATTATTGAAGTGCTGTTGTGCGAGTACTGTCGTTGGCACGAGCACGGCGGCTTGTTTGCCGTCCATGACGCACTTGAACGCGGCGCGGATCGCCACCTCGGTTTTTCCAAAACCCACGTCGCCGCAGATCAAACGATCCATCGGCTTGGGGCGTTCCATATCGGCCTTCGTGTTGGCGATGGCCGTGAGCTGGTCGGGCGTTTCCTCGTAGATGAAAGCACTTTCAAACTCGCGCTGCCACGGTGCGTCGGGCTTGCACGCGTAACCGGCCTGGGATTCGCGCACCGCTTGAATCCGCAGCATCTCCGCCGCGACATCGCGCACGGCGGTCTCGGTCTGCTCGACGGCCTTGCGCCAGCGCGTGCCGGAGAGCGTGTTGAGCGGCGGCCGCAGCTTGCCCGCGCCGACGTACTTGCTGATGAGGTGCGATTCGGAAACGGGGACGTAAAGTTTCGGCGGTTCGTTGGCGGCATCGGTCGGAGCGAACTCGATGACGAGACATTCGGTGTCAGACTGCCGGTTGCTTATATCTGAATCGCGACCACCCAGACCGACCGGCATGTTCTTCAAGCCAAGGTAACGCCCGATGCCGTGCTGCAAATGCACGACGAGATCGCCTTCCTCCAGATCCGCGAAATCAATTTCCAGCGCGGAACGCATCGCTGCGGCGTGCGGAGACTTGAGCCGGCGCGGGCGTTGGATTTTGTAGCGCCCGAAAATCTCGGCGTCGGTCACGACCACGAGTTTCGCCTCATCGCAGAGAAAGCCGCGCGCCAGCGAGCCGAGGTTGGTCCAAAGTCCAAAGTCCAAAGTCGAAGGCCCGGTGGCTCCGGCTGACTTTGGACTTTGGACTTTGGACTTTGGACTAAGTTCTTCCCAAATCTCCTCAAACCGCTGCCGCTCGCCGTCGTTGTTGCAAAAGACGTGGACCGCGTAGCCCTGCCGCAGCCAGCGATGGAGCTGATGGAAAAATTCGCGGCGCTGCACCTCGGCCACTTGCGGATCCACCGCGCGTTCGGCGAGCGGACGAAAGGCGTCGAGCGAACTGAAGATGGGAGCGCCGGTCTCCGACGCGCCGGGCAAATCTCCTTCGCCCAATTCCAACTGCGTCATCCTGCGTGCGGTGAGGTCGGCGCGAAATTGTTCCCACGAAACAAAGAAAGGATCGGCCGCCGGAATTTGCGCGGCATATTCCCCGGCGCGCACGGCGAGCTGCTCTGGTTCACAGAGCAGGAAGATGGTTTCGCGCGGTAGATAATCAAGCAGCGTGGCGAGCGGGGGCTTGGGTTTGGCGTCCGGCGTCTGGGTTTGCTGCTTGAGAATCCCCAGCTCGCCCGCTGGCGGCAGCGTGATGCCCGTGATTTCTTCGCGCGAAATTTGCGTCAACGGATCGAAGTGACGCAGCGATTCCAGTTCGTCGCCAAAAAATTCCAGCCGCACCGGCCACGGACTGGTCGGCGGAAAAATGTCGAGGATGCCGCCCCGCAAGGCGATTTCGCCCTTCTGCGTGACCTGGGCTTCGGGTTCGTAGCCCTGCGCCTCCAGCCATTCGACCAGGTCAAGCGGTTCGGCGCGGTCGCCCCGCGCCAGCGTGCGCGCGCGGCCGTTCAAATCGTCCGGCGCGAAAGTTTTTTGAAGCAGCGCCGTGACGCTGGTGACGATGAGTGTCGGGTTTCGAGTTTCGAGTTTCGAGTTTTCCGCGAGTGCCAGCAGGGTTTGCAATCGTTCGCTGATGGTGTCGGCGTGCGGGAGTTTGTTTTCGTGCGGGAGGATTTCCCAGGCAGGGTAAAAAAGCAGCGAGGATGGAGCTTCAGCAGCTTTGGAACTTGGAACTTGGAATTTGGTCTCCAAGCCCGTCCACGTTTCCAGGTCTTGCTGAAAACTTTCCTGCGTCTTGAGGTTTTCGGTGACGACCACGATGGGGCGGCCAGGGAAAATCCTTTGCAGCAGCACTGCGAAAAAGGGCTGGGCGGCCGCGCTGACGTTGACACTGGACAATGCGCCGCCCGGCTCCAGCCGCCGTGCGAGGGTTTGCACGGCGGGAACCTGCACGATGTCAGCGAACACGCTGCCGGCCGCTGACGCTGCTGCGTTGGGCGCCAAGCGCGGGGAAGTTCGCAGGCGGTGGCGCACAGGTCAAGCGGCGGGCATATTAGTGGCACGGGCGTCCCGCCCGTGCCACTATGGAATTATTTGCCAAACCTCCGCGCGTCCGGCTAGGATGCGCTCCTCATGAACAGGTTCATTGCATTGGTTGGCTTGGCCGTTTTACTTCTGGCAGTTCCAGCGTTGCGCGCCCAGGAGGAGCAGTATGTCCAGGTGTACAATCTCATTCAGGAGGGCGATGCCTCGGCGAGCGCCGAGACGCCGCTGCAAGCCTTGAACAAATATCTACGTGCCCAGACCGAACTCCAGAAATTCCAAAAGATTTATCCGGACTGGAACAGCCGCATCGTCAACTTCCGCCTCAATTACCTGGCCGCCAAAATCGCCGACCTCTCGGGCCGGGCACCCGCGCCGGCCACGCCGGGCAAGGCCGTGCCTGCGGCGTCGCCCAAAGTGGCGGCACCGGCTCAACCGGCGGTGCCGCCCGCCAGCGACATTCAAAGCCAGTTGAACATGCTGCGGGAGCAGATCGGCCAGTTGCAGGCGGACAATTCGCTGCTGCAGGCCAAGGTCAAGGAAGCCTTCTCCGCCCAGCCGGCCGCCGTGGATCCACGCGAACTGGCCAAGGCGGCGGACCAGGTGAAATCGGTGACCAAGGAAAACGCGCTGCTGAAAATCACGCTCGCGCAGGAGAAGGCCGCCAAGGCTGCCGCCGATCCGCATGAAGTGGAACGCCTCAAACAGCAGTTGGCCGACGCCAGCCGCGCCACCGCCG
>JANYDP010000442.1 GCA_025363535.1 Verrucomicrobiota bacterium
AATGTGACGGATGGCAATCCGCACATCGCCCTGTATGTGAGGGCCGGGGATAGCATCAGCCTCTATGTGGACGGCGTGTTGGTGGCGACGCAGAGTTCGCTTTGCACTGCGGCCCGTGGAAATTATGCGTTCCAGATCGGCGCGATGACGACCACTTCGTTCTTTTTCAACGGCGACCTGGCCGAAATTCAATTGTACAACCGGGCGTTAAACTCCTGGGAAATCCTGAGCGCCAATGAAACTTTGGCCGCCACTTATGGCGTCGGCGGCGCGGCGGGCAGCGTGGTGGTCTGGGGCAACAATGCCAACAGCCAGACGAACGTGCCGAAAAATTTGCCGACCATTTCAACGGTCGCCAGCGGTGGCGCATTTAATCTGGCCTTGACGGCAAATGGTCCCGTGATTGGCTGGGGCTATAACGGCCAAGGTCAAACCAACATCCCCACCGGCTTGACCAATGTCGCGGCGATCGCGGGCGGGACAACCTTCGCACTTGCGATCGGCGATCAGCCGCCGGTCGCCAGCAACTCGGTGGTTTCAGGTTTTGTGAACCACGATCTCGCACTCACGCTGCCCGCGACGGGTTTCAATGGAACTCCGCTGAACTTCCGGCTCGTGTCGTTGCCCGTGGTCGGCGCGCTTTATCAATCATCCGGCGGCACGCGTGGACTGGCCATCAACACGCCCAATACTTCGGTCACCGATCCCGGCGGACAAATTATTTTCGTGCCTGTGCCGGGACAAACGGGCAGCCCTTATGCGACCTTCAACTTTGTGTGCGACGACGGGCTTTATAGTTCGGCATCAGCCCAGGTGACGGTTAACATCGGGCTGCCCGCTGTGCCCCAATTCACCAGCGCACTTTGGAATCAGGGCGTCTTTGGCGGCGGTAGTTTCGATTTGAATTTTGCCGGTACCTCGAATGCAACCTACAGCGTATGGGCGGCGACTAACTTGGTGGATTGGTTAAATCTCGGGCCGGCGATCGAAGGTCTACCGGGGCAGTATCAATTCATCGACGCGACCGCGACCAACTGGTTCCAACGGTTTTACCGACTGTCCGCTCCGTGAGTGGTTGTCTTGCAGTTTTCAGGAAACCAACCCGGTTAACGCGCGGCTTGGTCTAGGGCCGCCAAAACATCCTGGCGTGTCGGCACGGTCGGCAAGATGGTCGGCGGCTGGCCGGAAGCCCGGGGATAGACCAGCACGAGGGGCACGCTGGCGTCGCTGTGATACTTTTTCAGTTCTGCTGTGAGAGCCGGGGAATAATCCGTATAGTCGGCCAGGAAGGCGAGGCCGTTGACAGCTTCAAGTTTGCGGCGCACCACATCATTGTCCACGGCGGGTTTCACGAAGGCGTTGCAGGTTGTGCACCATTTGGCGGTGAAATCCACCAGCACTACGCGGCCCTCGGCGCGGGCTTTTTCAATCGCCTCCATGCTCCATTTTTGCCAGGCGACGCCGTCGGGATTATTTTGCAACTCTCCAGCGCCTGTGGGCGCGGGCGAACGCCAGTGCAGTTTCTTTTCCAACGTGAATCCGTAACCCGCAAGCACGAGTGCGCAACAAATCGCCATTGCCAACAAACGACGTTGACCGCGCTGCACAAACTGCCCCCAAACCCACGCGGCCAAAGCCACCGCGATCAGGAACCAGCCGATCCACAAAATGCCGGCGTCGCCGAAGCGTGGCGCGGTGAACCAGAAAATCCAGACGGCCGTGGCCAGCATGGGAAAGCCCATCGCCACTTTGAATTGTTCCATCCACGCACCGGGTTTCGGGAGAAATTTCAACCAACCGGGCCGCCAGCTCAACACGACGTACGGCGCGGCGAGACCGGCACCGATGGTGATGAAAAAAAGCAGGATGACTGGTGATGTTTGGGTAAACGCGAATCCCAGCGCAGTGGCCAGCACCGGCGCCGTGCAGGGAGTGGCCAGCACGGTGGCGAGTACGCCGTTGAAAAAGGCTCCGGATGCGCCGTGCCGGGAGGCGAGTTGTCCGGCGGCGTTCAGGGTGCGGCCACCGAGGTTGATTTCAAAAACCCCAAAGAGATTCAGCGCGATCAACGTCACCAGCACGATGAGGCCGACGGAGAACTGCGGGCTTTTGAATTGCATGCCCCAGCTTGCGGAGCCGCCGGTGTGTTGGATGACGATGACCAGTCCGGCCATCACGATGAAGGAAACAAGCACGCCAAACCCGTAGATCAGGCCCAGCCTGAACACCTGGCGCGGTTCTTCTTTGCTCTGCTGGACGAAGCCGAGAATTTTCAGCGCGATGACCGGCAGCACGCAGGGCATGATGTTCAGGATCAGCCCGCCAATGAAGGCGTAGAGCAACATTTTCCAAAGCGGCTGATCGAGGGCGGTCCTTGCGGGCGATGGAGCCGAACTGCTTTCTGCAATCGGCAACGTCACGTCATAGGCCGAAGTTTCGGCACCGGATTTGTCAATCAGCACGCCGGAAATTTGTTTCGGCCAGTCGCCTTGGAATTTTTTCACCAGCTTGCGCAATCGGACTTTGCCCGGCTCCGCTGGCAGTCGTCGCACCTCGGCCTGGACTTCAAAATCCTCGCTGGCTGCCGGGAAAAAATCCACCGCGCCGACGCTGCCGGTGGATTTCCATTCCAGAATTAAGGCTCGTGAATCATTGGTCACACCCGGTTCCCACTCCGCGCGCGGCGAAAGATCAACTGCGGAGCCGGGCAGTTTTTTCTGCCACGCTTGAATCGCTGTGGCGTCCGGGGAGGGTTTAGACTCCGCGCCAATGTTGAGCGTGGCACTGATGTTCGCGCTGCCGGGAACGCATTTTACCTGACACTCCAGCCACCCGACGGATGCCCGCAAGACGAGCGGGCCGGGCTTCAAATCCGCCGCCAACGTCAGCGGCACCAGCAGCACCACTTCGTTTTCATAGACGTAGGTGGTCAGATCGTCCGGCGGCATTTTTTCCGGAACCGGCCATTGGATTTCCCCAGCGGCGAGGCCGGCCGGCAGCTCCCATTTGATCGTTGTCGGAATTCCCGAGGCACCGGAATTTTTCCAATACGTGTGCCAGCCGGTGTCCATCTTCAGGCGGACGCCCGTGATGATCGTGCTGCCGGGCTTGGCGGTTTCGGCGGGGAGCAGCAGTTCGACCTGCGTGTGGGCCGCGCGGGCGGAGGCGGTCGTCAGGCCAACGATGATCGCCGTCCACAGGATGTTCAACAAGGAACGCATAGGGATATAGATGCACGAACGCAGCGAAAATTAGAATTTAATTCGCACTCGTTTGAAATTGGTCGTGGGGGAACGTCGATCCTTACGCGCGCGTCTTGGAATCCATGATGATCGTGACTGGCCCGTCGTTGACGAGAGCGATCTGCATGTTGGCACCGAACTCCCCGGTCTGAATTGGCCGTCCAAAATCCGCCGTCATCCGTGCGCTGAATTGTTCGTAAAGTGGAATGGCGATCTCCGGACGGGCCGAGCGGATGTAGGAGGGACGATTTCCTTTTTTGGTGCTCGCGAACAAGGTGAATTGGCTGATGAGCAGAATTTCCCCGTTCGCTTCCTGGACGGAACAGTTCATCACGCCGCTGTCATCGGGGAAGATCCGCAGGCGGGTGATTTTTCCGCTCAACCATTCGATGTCCTCGGCCGTGTCAGCTTCCTCGACCGCGAGCAGGAGGAGCAGACCTGTTTGAATCGCGGCTTTGACAACGCCGTTGATAGTGACCGAGGCGGCGGTGACCCGTTGGACTACAGCGCGCAAAGCTCAGTGCGAACTGCTGGGCGGCAGGCAGCCGAGTTTGGAGAAGGCCAGCACGTAGGCCACGATGCCACCGCCGAGCAGCCAGTACTGGCCGTGAACCGCCTGCAAAATGCCCCAACCCAAAACGAACGCGATGAACAAATAAGCCAGGATGACAGCAAAAAATTTCATGGGCGAAAGCATACCGGGCGGCCACTGATGTTCAAGTCTGCTGTTTGGGCGGCGACTGCGGTGTTCAAACGAGATGCCGCGCCTGGCGTTTGGGCAGGCTGGATTTGGTGCTGCGGTCGCGGCGCAGTTCGCCGGCGGGCAAAAAATCTTTCATGAAACCCGGTTTGTCGAAGCGCCCGCCGCGCTGGTAATCGCGCCAGAGCGTTTCGGCGACGAGTTTGGGTTCCTGTTTGCATTCCTGAGTCAGAAATTCAAAGAGCAGTTCCATCAGGCGCATCAGGGCGATGCTGTCAGTGCGTTTCACGCGCGCGTGCAGCCAGTTGCTCCAATGCAGGAAGCTGTGGAAAGGAGAGGTGCCGTCGCCCCAGATCAGCGGGGCGGTGGCGAGAAAGTTCCCGCTGTTGCCGACCAGATCCCAGTAGCGCGCGAACCGACGGAGCCGCTGCATCGTGGCGAAGTCGAGCAGTTTGTTCTGCAAAATTTCATACGGCGGCTGCGCGTTGTAGATCATCTGCCACTCGGCATCGTGCCGCACAATCGGTGTGCCGCGCAGGCGTTTGAGAATGCCCACCTGAATTTCCTGCGGGCCGAGCGCGATGAGGCGGTCAAAGCCGGCGGCAAAACTTTCGAGCGTTTCGCCCGGCAGTCCGACAATTAAATCTGCATGAATGTGAACGCCGGTCTGGCCGCGCAGGAAATAGAAGTTGTCCGCCAGTTTGTCATAATTTTGCCGGCGGCTGATGAGTCCGCCGACGGTTTCGTTGAAGGTCTGGATGCCCACTTCAAATTGCAGCGCGCCCGGCGGAAATTTGGCAATGGCTTCGCGCAAGGCTTCGGGCAGCCGGTCGGGAATCATTTCAAAGTGGAAGAAATGCCCGGGCTGGTAGCGCGCCAGGAAAAAATCCAGGATCGCCTTGCTGATGCCAACGTTCAAGTTGAAGGTGCGGTCCACGAACTTGAACTGCTTCACGCCGCGGTCGATCAGCCGTTGCATCTGTTCGAGCAAGACGGGCAGGGGGACTTGGCGCACGGGAATGTCGAGGGAGGACAGGCAGAACTCGCAGGTGAAGGGACAGCCGCGCGAGGCCTCGATGTAGATAATCCGATGCGCGATGTCGTCATTCGTGTAGAGATCATACGGCAGCGCGATGCGTGAGAAGTCGGGCAGTTCGGCGGGGATGATTTTGGGCAAAGCGGTGGGGACAAGGCGGTGCTCGTTCTGGCCGACCGGTAGGTCGGCCCTACCCAAGAGCACCCCGCACACCTCCGCAAATTTCAAATCCGCTTCGCCGGTGATGACGTGGTCGGCGAGCTGGACGACGGGCTGGTTTTCGATTTCGTAGCTCACCTCGGGGCCACCGAGGATGATTTTGATTTCCGGGCGGATGCGGCGGATAGCCGCGATGACTTCCGTGGTGGGCGCGACGTTCCAGATATAGACGCCGAAGCCGAGGATTTTTGGGTCTTTGGCCAGCAGCACTTCGACGATGTCGAGCGGACGCTGGTTGATGTCAAATTCGGCGAGGCAGGCGCGGGACTGAAGCGGGCCGAGGTTCGCGAAGAGATAACGCAGGCCGAAGGCGGCGTGAATATATTTCGCGTTGAGGGTGGTGAGGACAATTTCCGGCATCGCGCCTGAGATTAGCAGCGCGGGCGGCGGGCCGCAATGAGCGAGCGGCGGTCGCGATCAGTGCTGGAGAAAGCGAAACGTCAGGGCCAACATGCCGGCTCCGAGCAGGCACCAGAAGAGGCCGCGATACATGCGGGCCTCGTCGTTGGTCTTGCCCAGCACGGAAAGCAGATAGGTGCGGGTCTCGTCGGCGCTTTGTTTGGTGCCGCTGAGCTGTTCCTGAAGTTGGTTGAATTGTTTTTGTTCGTCGGAGGTCATGGCGGCCTTTCGCTGTGGCCTGGTCATTTGGCCAGGAGGAGTCGGATGAGTCCGCCGATTTCCAGAAACAGGACAGTCATCAAAACCATGTCCAAATAACGGAACGGGCTGGCGCGTTGTTGATTCAGCGGCACCACGTTTGACAGGTAAAATTCTGTTTCGTGTTTTTTATTTCCGGCAACGGATCTCATGCTTCATTTACCAAGCAAAGACCGGGCCGAGTTTTTGGGAGCTGCAGCGAGGGCGGAAAAGTAAGGGCGGGTGGCTGAAACTTATTAAAATTGTCAGGAAAAAAAGAATCCTGGTTTGGCCGGTTGGCGGCGGGCGGGAAATTCCAATCCAACTGCCTGTCCCATCTTGGTGATGAGTCAGGGATCGGGCGGTACAGCGAAACGCAATTCCAGGCTGCAACGACCAGGAAATTTTTCAAATCCGCCGAGCCGCAACGGCACCTGTGCCCGGCCCGGTTTCGGCCCGGGCGCCACGATGGCGTATTCTATTTATCGTCAGGATTCAGGAAGCAAAACGTGCCCGCCGCCAGCGCTCCGCCGGCCAGGTTGCCAACCAGATAAATCCACAGGTCGCCGGTCTTGGCGAGATGCATCGTGATCAAGCTCAGGGCCACGGCGGGATTGAATGCGCCTTTGGAAATGCCGCCAAGTGCGTAGGCCATGGCCGTGACGGTGAAGCCGATGACGAGACCGTAGTTGGAATTGCCCGCCGTTTTTTTGGACGTGGCCACATTCAGAATCACGAAGGCAAGGACGAAGGTGCCGATGAATTCCGCCAGCAGGGCCGGGCCGACCTTCAACGCGTCGGGCGCGGGCAGTTCGGGATTGCCCTTGAAATACAGCACGGTCAGTGACGCAACAACTGCAGCGGCGATTTGCGCCACAAGATAGCCCGGAACATCAGAGATCTTGCAGCGGCCACGCAAGGTGACGGCCAAGGTGACGGCGGGGTTGTAATGCGCGCCAGAAATGTGCCCGCCCGCATAAATCACCACCATCAACGCCGCGCCAATGGCGAGGGGCGCAAAACCGCCGGCGTCGGGTTTGATGACACACAGGCCGATGGTCAACACAAGGACGAAGGTGCCGATGAACTCAACAATATATTTTTTCATGGTTTGATTTTGATCGAATGGTTTTCAGTTGTAAAAATTAACCGCCGGTATTGAAAGAGGAAAAGGGCGCGGAATAAATCCGCGCCCAGATTTGTTTATGGCAACTACGTCCGCTCAGACGTTGTAAGTGCTGGACGATGTTGTCCCGCCCTTGCCGGTCCAGTTGGTGTGGAAGAACTGGCCGCGCGGTTGGTCCACGCGTTCGTAGGTGTGCGCGCCGAAGTAATCCCGCTGCGCCTGGAGCAGGTTCGCCGGCAACACGGCGCTGCGATACTGGTCATAGAACGCCAGGGCAGTGCTGAAAGCGGGAACCGGTATGCCCTTCTTCGCGGCGGTGGCCACGACGTTGCGCCAGCCTTTCTGGGCCTTCTTGATTTCGCCCCGGAAATAATCGTCGAGCATCAGGTTCATCAGCTTGGGATTGGTGTCATAGGCTTCCTTGATCTTGCCGAGGAAGCGCGAGCGGATGATGCAGCCGCCACGCCACATCAACGCGATGCCGCCGTAGTTTAGCGTCCACTTGTATTCCTTGGCCGCCGCGCGCATGAGCATGTAACCCTGCGCGTAGCTGACGATCTTGGAGGCGTAGAGCGCGTTCTTGATGTCTTCGATAAATGCTTTTTTCTTGACGGCGTTCGCGGCGATGCTCGTGAGATTTGGGCGCGGGCCTTTCAACTTGCGCGCGGCTTTGACGCGTTCGTCCTTCAACGCGGAGACGCAGCGGGAATAAACCGCTTCCGCCATGAGCGTGATCGGAATGCCGAGGTCTTGGGAATTGATGACCGTCCACTTGCCCGTGCCTTTCTGCCCGGCGGTGTCGAGAATTTTGTCCACCAGCGGTTGTCCGTCCTCGTCCTTCTTGGCGAGAATGTCGCGGGAAATTTCAATCAGATAGCTGTCCAGATCGCCGGTGTTCCATTCCTTCAAAACTTCGTGCATCTCGTCGGCGCTCAGGCCGAGGCCGTTCTTCATGATGTTGTAAGCTTCGCAGATCAACTGCATGTCGCCGTACTCGATGCCGTTGTGCACCATCTTCACGTAATGGCCCGCGCCCATTTCGCCAACCCAGTCGCAGCAGGGTACATTGCCTTCGACCTTGGCGGAGATGGCTTGAAAAATCCCCTTCACATGCGGCCACGCAGCCGGCGAACCGCCGGGCATGATGCTGGGGCCGCGACGGGCACCTTCTTCACCGCCGCTGACGCCGGTGCCGATGTAGAGCAGGCCTTTGCTCTCGACGTATTTCTGGCGACGGTTGGTGTCGTCGAACAGCGAGTTGCCGCCGTCAATGATGATGTCGCCGGGCGATAGGTGCGGAAGGAGTTGCTCGATGAATTCGTCCACCGGCTTGCCGGCTTTGACGAGCATCATCACGCGGCGCGGCGACTTGAGCTTGGAAACCATTTCCTCGATGGAATGTGCGCCGAGGACTTTCGTGCCCTTGGCTTCATTGGCGAGGAAGTGGTCCACCTTTTCCGTGGTGCGGTTGTAGGCGACGACGGTGAAGCCGTGGTCGTTCATGTTCAAAATCAAATTCTGGCCCATCACGGCCAGCCCGATCAATGCAATGTCAGCTTTAGGTTCCATTTATTTTCTTTCGGTAATCAGGCATTTGCCCGATGTGCGCCGTCACGATACAAAACCTCACCGTTGCGGCGAGAACAATTTGTGGAGGGAAAATGCAAATGATCACTGCGAATGTGCCACTAGATTTGTGAGAACCAGACAGGCGTCAAATAACCCCGGAGGCTTGATCATGGCGGCGGAAAACTTCGCCGCTTTTTGTTGTCGGGCGGCAAACCGGCAGGTAGTTTTTCCGCATGAAAAAAAATCACTGGCTCACACTCGCCTGCACGTTC
Organism: Verrucomicrobiota bacterium; assembly: GCA_025363535.1. Lineage (GTDB taxonomy): Bacteria > Verrucomicrobiota > Verrucomicrobiia > Limisphaerales > CAIQOK01 > CAIQOK01. The sequence goes on from JANYDP010000442.1 coordinate 8,801, forward strand.
CTCGTCACCCTGCGTCTCGCGGCGGCGGACGAGGCCAAACCCAATACCCTGACGGCTGCGGAAAAAGCCGCCGGTTGGAAACTGCTCTTTGACGGCGAGAGCCTCACAGGCTGGCACAATTTCAAGAAGGACGGTGTCCGCCCCGGCTGGCAAGTGGAGGCTGGCGCGCTGGTCTGTGTGGACCCGCATGACGCCGGGGACATCGTCACGGGGGAAAAGTTCGGCGCGTTCGAGCTGCAACTGGATTACAATATCTCCGAGGGCGGCAATAGCGGGATCATCTTCCACGTCACGGACGAAGGCGGCGCGGTGTGGGCCACCGGCCCGGAGTTTCAACTGGAGGACAACGCGAAGGCCGCTGATCCGATCCGTTGCGGCTGGCTTTACGCGCTCTACCAACCGCCCGCCGATGCGAACACCGGCAAGATTCTCGACGCCACCAAGCCCGCCGGTGAATGGAATCACGTCCGCCTGCTCGTCACGCCGGAAAAGTGCGTGCATGAAATTAACGGGGTGAAGTATTTCGAGTACGTAATCGGCAGCGCGGACTTCAACGAGCGCGTGGCCAAGAGCAAGTTCGGGAAGATGCCGTTGTTCGCCAAGGCCAGCAGCGGCTATCTCGCGCTGCAAGGCGATCACGGGAAAGTTTCCTTCCGCAACGTGAAGATTCTCCGCAAGTAAAGCTGGGTGGATTTTTGGTTGGTAATTTCTGTCGGTGGCCAAGGTGGGGCGCGTCAGTCCGCTGCGCGCCGGGCTTCGATCACAACAAATCGGCGCGCCCGGAGTGGCGCGCCCTGCCGGCCACCGTGTATTTTTTGGAGCAGCGGGAAACATCCCTTGATTTGAAAAGGGCAAAAAAAGACTAGAGGTTGTCCCCTCGGTTCGGGCAAGTTCGGTCGTCTGGTTTGGCTCGTCAGTGCGGCGGTTGGGGCGGACGGTACAAAATCAGACGCGTTTGCCGGCAGATTATTTTAACATGAAAAAACTCATGGCTCATATTCAGTTCAGTTCCTCCCTGCGGTCGGGGTTGGTGGCGAGTCTGGCGTTCGCCCTCGCCGGTTGTGACGGCGGCGAGGTCAAAGTTTACACAGTAGCCAAGGAAACTTCACCTCCGTCCGCACCAGGCCTGGCTGCGATGCAGCCGATGGCGGTCAGCGAAGGCGCGGCCCAAGCGCCGTTGACCTGGACGCTCCCCGCTGGCTGGCAGGAAGTGAAGCCGGGGCCGATGCGGCTGGCGCAGTTTGCGGTCGCCGGGCCGGGTGGAAAAAAAGTGGAGGTCAGCATCGTGTTGATGGGCGGGCCTGCGGGTGGTGAACTCGGCAATGTCAACCGCTGGCGCGGGCAGGTGAGCCTGCCACCGGTGGCGGAAGCGGAAGTTTCCAAGCTCGGTGAAAAGGCGGAGGCGGCTGGTTCGGAAACGAAGTTGTATGACATGGCGGGGACGACGCCGGCGGGCGACAAGGCGCGGATTTTGGTGACGTCGGTTCTGCGAGGAGACGAGTCGTGGTTTTTCAAAATGACGGGAGATGATGAATTCGTCGTGGCGCAAAAGCCCGTGTTCCTGGAGTTTTTGAAATCATTGAAGTTTAGCCAGGCTGGTCCGGCTCCCGAAGCCACCACTGCGTTGCCGACCGGCCATCCCTCCATCGGCGAGGGAGCCGCGACCTTGCCCGCCGATCATCCGCCGATTGCTGGCGCGGTGCCGCAGCCGCAAAGCGCCGATCCGACAAAACCTTCCTGGCAACTTCCATCGAACTGGACCGAGGTGCCGGCGACGGCGATGTTGCTCGCCAAATTTTCCACCGGCCAGGACGCGGCGCGGGCGGACATCACGGTCAGTTCATTCGCTGGTGAGGTGGGTGGTTTGACGGCCAATGTGAACCGCTGGCGGGGCCAGATCAGTCTGGCACCGATTGACGACGCGGCGACGAATCAGGCGGTCACTTCAATGGAAGCGGGCGGCGAGAAGGGTTCGCTCGTGGACATGAACGGCACGGATGTGAAGACCGGCCAGCCGGCGCGGCTCATCGGCGTGGCGGTGCCGCACGAGGGACGGACCTGGTTTTTCAAAATTCTGGGCGACGAAAAAGTCGTCGCCGGCGAACGGGACGCGTTCCTGAAATTTGTTCAGACCGTAAAACTTCCCCATGCTCCTTAACCGTTTCATCAAAGTTATCACGTCGCTGCGGCTCACAGTCGTGCTGCTGGCGTTCGGCATTCTGCTCGTCTTCATCGGCACGATCGCGCAGGTGGACGAAGGGCTTTACAACGCGCAGGCGCGGTACTTCCGGCAATGGTTCGTGATTGGCCTGGGAGTTTTTGGAAAGCGGATGCCGATCATTTTGCCGGGCGGTTATCTCATCGGCACGCTACTGCTGTTGAATCTGGTGGCGGCGCATATTTACCGGTTCAAGCTCACGACCAAAAAAATCGGCATTCAACTCGCACATGCCGGGGTCATCCTGCTGCTCGTCGGCCAACTGCTCACCGACATGCTGGCGCGCGAAACCCAGATGCGGCTGACGGAAGGCCAGACCACATCCTACTCAATCAGCCCGCAGCATTTTGAACTGGTGTTCACGACGGACGCGGGGGCGAACACGGAGCAGGTCATCGCCGTGCCCGCCGAACTGCTCGCGCGCGGCGGCGAGGTGAAAAACGAAAGTCTGCCGTTCACCCTCCGGTCGAAACAATTTTGGAAAAACTCCGAGCCGACCTTTCGCGCGCCGATGATGACGAACGCGCCGCCCATGGCCACCAACGGGATTGCCAACAGCTTTGATTTCAGTGCGGCGGCGGAAAGCAAAACGATGGATGACCGCAACATCCCGACCGCGTTGGTGGAATTTGTGGGTGCAGGCGGATCGTTGGGTGAGTGGGTGGTTTCGGGCTGGGCCGGAGATGAGGGAATGATCGGAGCGCTGGGTGAAAGCTACGCCCGAAAAGTCGGCCCGCAGATGGCACAGAGCATCGTGGCGCGGATGGCAGCGCCGCAAATGATTTCCGCCGGTGGCAAACAGTTCACCTTCGTGCTGCGGCCGCAGCGCATCTATCATCCGTTTTCGCTGACGTTGTTGAAGGCGACGCACACCGTTTATCTCGGAACGAGGACGGCTGATAATCCGGAAGGCATTCCCAAAGATTTCCGCAGCAACGTCCGGCTCGCCAATCAGACGACGGGCGAAAAACGGGAGGTGGAAATCTACATGAACAATCCGCTGCGTTATGCCGGGCTGGCGTTTTACCAATACCAGATGGGGGCCGGTGAGGAAGTCCGCGCGGCGGGGCAGTTGGCTACCTCGACGTTGCAGGTGGTGCGCAATCCGGGCTGGATCACGCCGTACCTCGGCTGCTTTCTGGTGGCGGCGGGCCTCGTGGTGCAGTTCATGTTTCACCTGGTGGGATTCATTTCCAAAAGGAGCGCGCGATGAAAAAATGGTTGCCGATAATTTTGACCGTCTTGATGGCTGCGTGGTATGCCGGCCAGTTGCGTGCGCCGGAAGATCACGGTTTCGCGTTCAGTCAATTCGGCCAGTTGCCGCTGGTCTTCAATGGCCGCGTCAAGCCGATGGATTCCCTCGCGCGCAGTTCGCTGCTGCAGCTCCGCGAAAAGCAGACGCTCAACACCGAGCCGTGGAAGGCGTGGAATGAAAAACCAAAAATCATTTCCGCCACGGAATGGCTGGCGAATTTAATGATGAACCCGGCAGTGGCCGACGCGTGGCCGGTCTTTCGCGTGGACAATCCCGACCTGATCGCGCTGCTCAAACTGCCCGGCAAAGATCTGGCGGAGCAACAGGACGGCAAACATTATTCGTGGAATCAGATCGAGCCGGCGCTGGAAAACTTCGACCAGGAAAGCCAGCGCATCGGAAAGATCGAGGCGTCGCAGCGGAGCGTTTACGAACAGGCGACCGTGCAGATGCGCGGCCGGCTGATGCTCTATACGCAGTTGAAATGTGCCGTGCAGCCGCCGGACGCCGAGAACTGGGCGCAGGAAGTGGCCGCTTACGAAAGCTTGATTCCGACGGGCGTGGCGGCGGTGCGGGCCAAGCAGGCTGGGAAAGAATTTGACGAGGAGACGTTGAACCGCTTTATGGCGTTCGCGCAGCGGGTGGATTCGTTGTCGCGCTTTGAGCCGCCGCTGATCGTGCCGCCGCCGACGGGTGATCATTGGCTGCGCACCAGCGAAGCGCTGCTCGGAGCGATGCGCGACGGGAAAGTGAATGCCTCGGTCAAGGCGTACGCGGTGATGGCCACTCAGTTCAAGGCCGGTGACGTGAAGGCGTTCAACGCGACGCTGACGGATTATCGCGCGACGTTGGTGCCCAACTTCTCGCGGGAACTGGAAAAATCACGACGTGAAGTTTTCTTCAACCAGATGCAGCCGTTTTACAACGCGATGGTGATTTACGTTTTCGCCGGACTGCTCGCGGCGCTGTTCTGGTTCAATCTTTACGAGCCGTTGCGCCGGTCGTCGGTCTGGCTGATCGCGCTGGCCTTTGTCATCCATACGACCGGCTTGATTTACCGCATGGTGCTGGAAGGCCGTCCGCCGGTGACCAATTTATATTCGTCCGCGATTTTCATCGGCTGGGGCGCGGTCGTGCTCGGCCTGGTGCTGGAACGGTTTTATCGCAACGGCATCGGGGCAGTCACGGCGTCAGGCATTGGCTTCATTACCCTCATCATCGCGCACCATCTCTCGCTTGAAGGCGACACCATGGAAATGATGCGGGCGGTGCTGGACACGAATTTCTGGCTGGCTACGCATGTCGTGGTCGTAACGCTGGGCTACGCGAGCACGTTCGTGGCGGGATTTCTGGCGGTGATTTACATCCTGCGCGGCGTGTTCACGAAGACGTTGGATGAAGCCACGGGGAAATCTTTGGCGCGGATGGTTTATGGCATCGTATGCTTCGCGACGCTATTCAGTTTTGTCGGCACGGTGCTGGGCGGCATCTGGGCGGATCAATCGTGGGGCCGATTCTGGGGCTGGGATCCGAAGGAAAACGGCGCGCTCATCATCGTATTGTGGAACGCGCTGATTTTGCATCTGCGCTGGGGCGGGATGATCCGCGAACGCGGGTTGATCAACTGCGCGATCGGCGGCAACATCGTCACGAGCTGGTCGTGGTTTGGCGTGAACATGCTGGGCATCGGACTGCACAGTTATGGTTTTACGGATTCGGCGTTCAAGTGGCTGATGCTCTTTGTGGGCAGCCAGATTTGCCTGATCGTGCTGGGGGGACTGCCGCAGAGTTGGTGGAAAAGTTTTCGCAATCTCCGGGCGTCGGCCAAGACTGTTTGATGAAATCAGTAGATCTACGAAATAGCTTTTTCTGGGAATATTGATGGCAGTATCAGCAGACAAGCCCAATCAGTCGGGCGGGAGAACAAAACTTTAGTTTGGTTCGGTGGCATGAATGCGGCAGGTTTCCAAGTCGGGGTTTTGTTTGAACCACACCTGATCGGTCGGGTTAGGCAAACAATCAACAAGGAGGTAAAAATGAAAACAACAAAACTAACAAGGTGCCTGGGGTGGCCGCCATGGGAAGCTTGCTGACGTACCAGGCCATGGCGCAACAAGACACGGTGATTCAAATTCCCGGCTACCACGCTGATGCTGGGGAGTTCAACGTCACGCCGATAATCGGTTCCGGGTATGGCGCTGGTGCCTCGGCCAATAATGGAATGGCCCTGTAGAAATGCAGGGTCAATTTTTGTGGACCTGCACCGGCGACTCTTGAGTGGCGGCAGAAACATTCTCCAGTTCCACCCCAATAACCATCTCGGGGACACCAAGCCGGTATGCATTACTCGCCGGCAAGGCATGTGAAGCAAACAGCCCGGCTGGATTCCCCGGGGCACAAATACGTAGTTTCACGGAGTAGCCATTTTGAGCGCAGGTTGGTAGAAGTATCAGCAGGCAAAAGCTGAAAAGAACGAGGGCTGAATAAAAATTAATTTTATAACGCGGTCTGGTATTCGTCCGCAGTGAATGAAATTGGAATGAGTTTGAGGCCTGCGTTGGACAGAGTCAGTTGAAAGAACAATAAACAACAAAACAATGAGGACAAAAATGAAAATACAAAATACAAAAAACACTCAGATACGCGGCGTTGGCCTCGGTGGCCGGCTTGCTCGTGTCTCATGCGGTGGCCCAGCAGGTCACAGTCAGTCAAATCCCCGGCTACTTCGCCGAGGCCGGTGAATTCAACGTCACGCCAGTACGCGGTGCTGGTTATGGTGTGAATGCTTTGGTCGGCGGTGGGTTTCAATCGTTTTGCATCTCGCGCAATGCCAACATCGTGTTGCCGGGCACCTATTTCGACACCCTGAGTCCGGCAGGCATCGTCATCCCCGGGAATTACACCATCGCGAAGGGATCGGCCTGGCTGTATTCCCAATTCAGCAGCGGCGTTCTGGCGGACTACCATTATGCCGGACCTGCAATTATTGATCCGGGCCACACCTTGTCCGAACGCGCCGAAGACGCCTACCAGTTGCAACTCGCATTCTGGACGTTGGAAGGCCAGTACTGGTATGGGGCCGGACCTGGTTCGTTGTCTTTGACGGAAGATTTGGCCAACCCCTGGCTGGTCAAAGTGGCAACCCAGTTTGGTGGCGGCACCAGCGGATTGCTGACAGCGATGGGCGCGAACAACGCCGGCGATTACAATATCGGCGTGCTGAACCTGAACGTTGTCAATCAGGACGGAACCATCGGTGGCACTGCGCAGCCGATCTTGGTGCGCCTGCCCGATCGCCCGGCTTCCATTGGCGACTTTGTTTGGGAAGATAAAAATACGAACGGCGTTCAAGACCTTGGCGAACCCGGAATTCTTGGTGCCACGGTGGTGCTTACTGATTGCAACGGGAATGCCGTCAAGGATGTGAATGGCAATCTCGTCACCCCGTACATCACCGCCGCCAACGGGTTCTATACGTTCGTCAACTTGGTGCCCGGCCAATACAAAATCACCGTGACCTTGCCGAGCGGATTTGTTTTCACGGATTCTTTCAAAGGCGGGGACGTGACCAAGGACAGCAATGTCAATCCGGCCAACGGCGTCAGCGATTGCCGCAACCTCGTTGCCGGCCAGTATGACGACACGGTGGATGTTGGCGCACACAAGCCCGCTCCGGCCGCCATTGGCAACTTCATCTGGAACGATGCCAACAGCAACGGTGTGCAAGAGGCCACCGAGCCTGGTATTTCCGGCGCGACCGTTTCCTTGAGTGATTGCGGTGGCAATTCCGTCAGTGACCGTGATGGCAATCCGGTGCTCCCGATCGTCACCGGCGCCAGCGGCTTCTATCAATTCGGCAATCTGGCTCCCGGCAATTACAAGATTACCGTCACCCTCCCCAGCGGCTATGTCTTCACCAAAGCCTTCCAAGGCGGCGACGTAACCAAGGACAGCAACGTCAATCCTGCCACGGGCATGAGCGACTGTCGCACCCTGGTGGCCGGTCAATATGACGACACCGTGGATGCCGGTGCCTATAAGCCGGTGGTTTGTTCCGCCAGTGTGTGCGGCACCATCTTCGCTGACTGCGACGGCAGTGGCGACCTGTCGGCCAAAGATATCGGACTCAAAAATATCATCGTGAAACTCCTGAACTCCAATGGTCTGACCGTCGGATCAACCACGACCGACACCAACGGCTCCTACTGCTTTGGCGGTCTGGCGGCCGGCAAATACTGTGTGTCAGTGACTCCGGCGGCCGGCTACAAACAGACTTGTGCCTCCAGCGGTCATTACTGGAAAGATTCCTATGGCAGAAAGTGCTGGGTTGAAAACGATGGCAACGCCCATTGCGTTGACAACGGCACCGAATGCTGGCGCGGTCAGGACGGCAATGTTCACTGGAAGGACAGCTATGGCCGGGATTGTTGGAAGGATAACAACAACTACACTCGTTGTCAGTCCATCAGCTACAACAGCTGCAATTCAAAGACGAACGACAACACCTTGTGTGTGACCGTGACCAACTGCGAAAGCAAGATTGATGTGAACTTCGCCTATACCGGCACGACGCCTAACGTCGTGGTCTGTGTGAAGGGTCCGAGCACCGGCAAATGCGGCCAGTACGTCACCTACACCTGCACCGTGACCAACACCGGCAACGTCTGCTTCAACGGCGGCACGGTTTGCCACACCATCGGCAAATGCGGCAGCTATGGCTGGAGCGGAACTCCCTGCACCTACACCTCTCCGTGCCCGTCATTGCGGCCGGGCGAAGGTTGTGAGATCAAGCAGACCTGCTATGTGGATTCGACATGTTACGGCAGAACGGTTACTTGCCAGTCAACGGTGTCTTGCAGCCAGGCGTACGGCAGCGGCGCGAATGGCCAGTCCTCCTGCAATACCCAGTTCGGTTGGTAATCAAATGACTCAGGACGCAACTGGACGGTTGCGTAACTGAAACAAACCTATCCTCACGGGCCTCGGGAGTTTTCCCGGGGCCCTTTTTCATTCGGTTTCTCCTGCCTGCTCTGTCGCGCTCAGTTGGTAGTGTGCGCCATATAAACCTGGTTAAGTTCCGACCATTTGGGACCTTATTCACGTAGCGAGAAGTCCGTTTTAACGGGAAACATATCCGTCCAGGAACCCCTCCTGTTTCGCTGTGACCCTCTCTGGGACACGCTATTTCGCTGTGACCCTTTCTGGGACACGCTATTTCGCTAGATTGGATGCAGGGCTTAGGCGCAAGCCAGTATGGCAGATGCTACCTTTCGCGAACTGGCTTTGTGGTTGAGTGCACACCGGGATGGAACTCAAAATTGCGGGCAGGAAAACCTTCTGCAAGTAACTAAACTGAGGCAGTGTGGCCAAAATTTTGATGAAAACCGGGTCAGTGCAGCGATCCGGGGCTTGCACATACTCCTATTTCGTGGTTGGCAAACGGTCTGCTGATACAATTAGTCAGTGCCTAGATTTGCATCATTTAACCGCCACCACGGCAGCATGAGTCACCGCTCGCCATCGCATGTCTCCCGTCGCCTGAGCCAGGCTGGCTACACCTTGCCAGAAGTCATTATTGCTCTGGCGGCCTTCGCCCTGATGATGACCGGACTTTTCGCGTCGTTTGCATATGGGTTTGCCAACCTTAAAGCGACCCGCGAGGATCTCCGGGCGACCCAGATTCTAACGGGAAAGTTAGAAGCCATCCGGCTATGTAATTGGAGCCAGTTGTTGTCCAATTGCCCATCCTCCTTTACCGATTACTACGATCCGCTGGCTGGCTCCGCGAACCGAGGAGAAGTATATCGTGGAAGCCTTTCCATCGTCCTCCCTACCAACATAAGCAATTCAATTTCTTATCGCGACAAGATGCGCCTGGTCACCATCAGTGTCTCGTGGGATAGTACCGCCCGCGGCACTACTGTCACCCACACGCGGCAGATGCAGACCTATTCAGCCCTCTTTGGGATTCAGAATTATATTTGGGGAGCCCCATGAAACTTCAGCCAGACTGTCCCCCCTTTTATTCTGAGCCTGCTGCCGCGTTTACGCTGCCCGAGTTGCTCGTCGCTGTCGGACTTGCCTCAATACTCCTCGCCGCGGTGCTTTCGGTTAATGCTTTTGGGTCGAGGAGTTTTGTTTCGATGGGAAATTATATCAATCTGGATAGTAAAAGTCGCAACTCACTCGATGTATTGAGCCGCGAGATTCGGAACGCCACCGGGGTGGTGGCTTTTTACACGAATTTGCCAGTCCGTTGGCTGACGCTTACCAACGCCACCCAGGCGAAGGCCGTAACTTTGACCTATAACTCGAATGCCCGCACACTTGTGATGACAAAGACGGGGCAGGCAGCGCAGACTTTTTTGACCGAGTGCGAGCGGTGGGATTTTGCACTATACAGTCGAGCGCCCCTTCTTTCCACCAACAACATTGCATTCTATTCCGCCACCAATACGACCGGGGCAGTGGATGTTACCCTTTGCAAGCTGGTCAGCATGTCATGGAAATGTTCCCGGACCATTCTTGGCTCGAAATTCAACACGGAAAGTGTGCAGACCGCCCAGATCGTCATGCGCAATAAAGTTAACTAAAGGGTAGTCGAATGATCATTCAATTACAAAAGAAACGGCAGGAACGGGGTAGCGTTCTTTTGATGACGCTTTTTTTTGGTGTCGCGCTCATGATCGCCATTGCCAGTTACCTCCAGTGCATCACCGTTCAGGAAATGTCGGTCGTTCGATCCCAGAAGTGGAATGCGGCCATGACCGTGGCCGAAGGCGGGGTCGAGGAGGCTTTAGCGCAGGTGAATGCATCACCAACGGATCTGTCTGCGAACGGTTGGGGGGCGTCCGGTGGAACATTCGGACCCAAGTCACGAACGCTGTTGGGCGGCACCTATAAGGTGCTGTTGGCAACCAATCCTGTGCTGACGATCTACTCGACCGGTCAAGTGACGGTGCCGATTTCCGGATCCATTATTTCGCGCACTGTGAAAGTCACCGCCTTAGCCCAGCCCCTGTTCAACGTCGCCTTGGGCGCGGTGAACAACATTGATATGAATGGTAACAGCGTCGCCACCGACAGTTGGAATTCGCACATGACCAACCTCAGCAATAACGGTCTTTATACCTCCACCAAAGTCAGTACGAACGGAAACATCGCCAGCGTCCAGGGGTTGGTGGACATCGGAAACCATACCATCAAAGGTAATCTCTACTTGGGACCCACGGCGTCCTATGACAACTCGGGAACGATTACGGGCACGGTTTACGATGACTACAATGTTCAATTCCCTGACGTCGTATTGCCAACTCCTCCGACTAGCTGGTTTTCGCCGCCGAGTTCAGGGAGTGGCAGTAGTCTTACCCATGATTTTACCACGATACAGTCGGGTGGCTACTATGATATAATCGACTCCGGGAATATCATTGTCGAGCCTGGCGTTACCGTGACCTTGAAGCTCTCGATTTCAAGCTTCAGTCCCTCGTCACTGACCATCCTCGGCGGCATGACTAACTCTGGCACCTTGACCGTCTATCAAGTTTCCGGGTCTGCGACCATGTCCGGCAATGCGGCTTCGCAAGTCAGCCGCCCGGAGAATTTCCTCTACTACGGTCTGCCCGGCGTCACAAGCATCACTTTGGGTGGCACCACTACTTTTATCGGAGTGATCTACGCTCCCGAAGCAGCTATGACATTAAACGGCGGCGGTGCCGGCCAAAACCTTGAAGGAGCTGCAATTGTGAAGAGCGTCACAATGAACGGTCATTATGAGTTTCACTACGACGAATCCCTGGCCACGATTGGCCCCACCCGGGGTTATGTACCGACTTCATGGCAGGAACTTTGAACGGGCAAAGTGGGTTTGCTAGTCGCGGAATAGCAGTGGAGGAATCATCTGGGTGCGACGCGGAGAGCAGAAATAATCAGGATCGCTTCAAGGAAGCCGCCTGGCCGAAGGCTGGACTATTTTGGCTGACGAAACCCAGGAAAACCTTCCCCCTGTTTTGCCTGCAGGAACAGACCATTATGCGCCCATGCCAGTCAGCACGTTGGCCTTGGGCTGGTCAGTAAGAGGTGCCAGTTTCAATACGAGATTTTCAGCCAGTTGGTCTTTCCCCAAGTGAGGATGCCTGCGCCGGCGTAATTGCTCACGATCGTCTGAAGCTGCGCGGGATCATCTGGCGTGTAGCTGTAAGGCAACTGGCCGCCGGGCGCACCCGATGCGGGGTTCCAAGAAAAAGGAATGATCGGTGCCTGGAACGGACCGAGCGGACTGCTGGAATCGGTGCTGTTGCCGCGAACCATCGTGCTGTCCTTCTGGTAAATTACATCCGATCCCAGAATCTTTCCGGTATAAGTCGGATCGGATGGAGCAGTCTGATTGTTGCGCAACGGGTAGAGGCAATCAATGTAAACTGATTTTTCCACCAGTACGGCACCTCCTTCGGTGGAGATGCTGCCGTTGAGGGGCGGGTTGAAACTGTAGGTATTGTCGAGTGCGTTGGAACTGGACGGACTCATGGTGAGTTGAACGGCGTCACGAAAGCGCTTGGCGGCCAGTGCGTCGGTGTCGTCCACGTAAATATTGAAATCATGCACGTTGCCGGCGCGCAGTCGCGGCACGGCCCGGTCCCAGCAGTTTTTCATCCAGAGGTGATGGAACGTGGCGGACAATCTCACGTTGTTTGTGTCCTGGTCGTTCGAGCCCATCAAGTGAGTTTTGTCGTGGCCTTGGATGATGGTGACGATGTTGGTGGTGCTGAATCCATTGTTGCGGAGGAATCCATAAAACGCGTAGGAGTTCTTATTTGATTCGAGCGAATTGATCTGTTGCCAGACGAAACTGTTGGGATTGGTGGCGCCGTCGTCCCCCGTGTATTTACACCATGATAGCGTGACATTGGTGCTGCCGGCTTTGAAATCAACGATACCGTCGTAGGCTTTGGTGAACGTGCAGTGATCAATCCAGACGTCGTAAACATCGCCGCCGTTGGCCAGATCAATGTAGTCCCAATCATTGCCGTCGTAGCCACCCCTGCTGGTTTCGTCCCATTCCCACATCTCGTCGAACTTCAAATTGCGGACGATGATGTTGTGCGTGCTCTTGATGTTGAAAGTGCAATGCCGGATGGTGGCACCGTTGGCGGAAAAGATGGTCAGGCCCCCGTTTTTATACTTGATGTCCATCTTCGTCACGCTGGTTGCCAGTAGTCGCGGATGCAATTTCGCAAGGTTATGTTCGGTGAACGGCGTGCTGGCAAGATTCTGAACGTTGGTGCCAACTTCGTTCCAACCCAGGTCAAGGTCATTCATGATCTCGATGACTTTGGTGCCGCCGGTTTTGTTGAAGGCGAGCACCGCATTGGCGAGTTGGAACGCGTTGGTGACCTTCGCGTAAGCCGGATCGGTCTCGGGAATCACACCGCCGCCGGTGGCCGCCTGGCCGAAGCCGACGAGATTGAACTGCGCGTTGTTGGTGAGCGGCGCGCTGACCGTCAGCGTGGCGATGGAACTCGTAGCGGAGCCGTAGGCGTTAGTCACGATGACCGAATAGCCGCCGCCGTCAGTGAACTGCGCGACCGGGAGGGTGAATGAGGCATTCGTCGCGTTTGCCAGCGGCGTGTTGGTGTTGAAATACCATTGATACTTCAACGGCGCGTTGCCACTGGCGACGACGGAGAAGCTGGCCGTGTTGCTGACGATCACGGACTGGTTTTGTGGCTGGGTCGTGATGGCGGGCGCGGCTGGAAGTTGTCCGCCGAGCAGCAGGCA
>JANYDP010000448.1 GCA_025363535.1 Verrucomicrobiota bacterium
GCTGGAAACAACCAACGCCGCGCCCGCCGAATCCGAGCACGTCACCGAAGGCCCGCAAGTCGCGCCGCCACCGATCAACCTCCCCGAACCGCTCAGACCAACGGCCCCCGTCGTTCGCGAAACGTGGATTCCCGTGGAGCGTTGGGCGCGCGAAAACAACTTCGGCACGTTGCGCGAAACGTCGCCGACACCCGTGCCCACTTATGCGCTGACCACCGCGCCGGGCTTGCTGAGGTTTCAAATCAAGAGCCAGCTTGCCAAGTGGAACGGCCTGGATTTTCACTTGGGTTTTGAACCGCAACTCGCCGGTGGCCAGCCGTACTTGCACACGCTGGATCTCGAAAAAAACCTCCGGCCGCTGCTGCATTCCTTCGCGGTGCCGGCCCGGACAAACCGCGTCATCGTCCTCGACCCCGGCCACGGCGGCAAGGATGTCGGCACTTCCAGCTACCTCGGGCACGGCAGTGAAAAAGATTTCACCCTCGACTGGGCGCGCCGCCTCGCACACGTCCTGGAGACCAACGGCTGGCAGGTCTGGCTCACGCGCACCAGCGATGTGGACATGGCGCTCTCCAATCGCGTCGCCTTCGCGGAGGAACATCACGCTGATATTTTTATCAGTCTCCATTTTAATTCCATCGCGCCGAGTCTGGAGCAGGCCGGGCTGGAAACCTATTGCCTCACCCCCACAGGCATGCCGTCCACGATCAAGCGCGGCAACCAGGACGATGTTTCGCTGGTTTTTCCGAACAACTTTTTTGATGAGGCGAACTATCAACTCGCACTGGGTGTTCATCGCGCCTTGCTGAGGAGCGCCGGCTTGGCGGATCGCGGGGTGCGCCGGGCGCGCTTCCTTGGCGTGCTGCGTGGGCAGAACCGCCCGGCGATTTTGATCGAAGGTGGCTATCTCTCAAATCCCCGCGAGGCCAAGCGGATCGCTGATCCGGCGTTCCGGCAGAAATTGGCAGATGCGGTCGCCGCCACCTTGATTATCAAGCCCTCAGTTCCGGTCCCTAAAATCGAGATCCGCGCCCCCCTTTCCGCCACCAACAGCCCGCCACCCAATTGAGCACACACCACGCATCACGCAGCATACAGCCCATCCTCGTCACCGGCGGCGCGGGTTTCATCGGCGGACACCTCGTCGAACGCCTGTTGGCCAACGGCGAAACGGTTGTGGTCATTGACGATCTCTCGACCGGCAGCCGCGACAACCTGCGCGCAGTAGCGGCTCATAAAAATTTGCGGGTCATCGAAGCCACCGTTTCTGGCTGCGCGGAACTTCCCAAAATTGTGGCGGGCGCAAAAGCGATTTATCACCTCGCCGCCGCCGTGGGTGTGGACCTGGTCGTCAAATCCCCGCTGCACACGTTGCACACCAATCTGCACGAGACGGAAGTCATTTTGAAAATCGCCGCCGACCACGGCGTGCCGCTGCTGCTCACGTCGAGTTCAGAAGTGTACGGCAAGAGCGAGAAGGCGGAGTTTAGCGAGACCGACGATCTGCTCATCGGCCCGCCCGGACAAAGCCGCTGGGGCTACGCGTGCTCGAAGCTGGTGGATGAATTTCTCGCGCTGGCCTACGGGCGCGAACGCGGCCTGCCCGTGGTCGTGGTGCGCCTGTTCAACACCGTTGGCCCGCGCCAGACGGGGCGTTACGGCATGGTGCTGCCGCGTTTCATCGCCGCCGCGCAACGGAACGAGCCGGTGAAAGTTTTCGGCGACGGCCTGCAATCGCGCTGCTTTTGTCTCGTGACGGACACGGTCGAAGCCTTGATCCGGCTGCAAAATTGTCCGGCGGCGCGCGGCGAGGTTTTCAACATCGGCGGTGCGGAGGAAATTTCCATCCGCGAGCTGGCGCGGCGCGTGATCGAAACCCTCGGCTCGAAATCCGTGATCGAGTCCGTGCCGTACGCGGAGGCCTACGCGCCGGGTTTCGACGACATGCGCCGCCGCAAACCAAACGTGGAAAAACTGGCGGCCACACCGTTCGCCGCCAATACGTCGAAGGCAAGGGTGTTCCCTCGCTCATCGCCGTGTACCAAAACCCCGGCAAGGACGCGAAAAAAATTGCGCTCGCGTGGGCCAAAGGCATCGGCGGCACCCGTGCCGGCGTCATCGAAACGAATTTCAAGGAAGAGACCGAAACCGATCTGTTCGGCGAACAGACCGTCCTCTGCGGCGGTGCCAGCGCGCTGGTGCAGGCCGGATTTGAAGTGCTCGTCGAAGCCGGTTACTCGCCGGAGATGGCCTACTTCGAATGTCTGCATGAATTGAAGCTGATCGTTGACTTGATGAACGAATCCGGCATCAGCGGGATGCGCTTCTCGATCTCCGAAACCGCCAAGTGGGGCGACGTGAGCGTCGGCCCAAAGATCATTGACGCCAGCGTGAAGAAACGCATGAAGGTGGCGCTGAAGAACATCCAGTCCGGCAAGTTCGCCAAAGATTGGGTCAACGAATACAAAGGCGGCTACAAACGCTATAACGCGCTGCTCAAAAAGGGCGAGCAGCATCCGATCGAAAAGACCGGTGCCAAGCTCCGCGCGCTCATGCCGTGGATGGGCAAAAAGAACATCAAGGGCGCGCAAGCCGCCTATTGATTTACGATTGGCGATTGCCGATTTACGATTTGGAACACAAAAGCCGCTGGAGCAATCCGGCGGCTTTTTTCTTTTTCAAAACCGATCCTTCACTCAGACCGCCCGCCCGGCTGTTTTCAAAATGATGTCGCGCAGCGTCGTCGCCGGGCGGAAGCCCGTGGTGGCCGCCAGTTTTTCCACGTTTGGTTTGCGGCGGCGCATGTCGTCGAAACCCGGCGCGTA
>JANYDP010000452.1 GCA_025363535.1 Verrucomicrobiota bacterium
TTTTCGGAGAACCGGCGACAAAGTTCAGGACGAGGCGAAGGTGGAGAAGTTTGCTCCGGCATCCGCTGAATCCTCGCCGAGAACGCGGATGCAATTGCGACACGCGAATGGGATCAACCGCAGTCAGCGCCCCCGGCAAAGGATTCGATGGGATGGGTTGCCGGCACACCGGAAGCGGCGGGACGAGCCATCAAGCTTTCCAGGCGGAAAGCAAAATCGAATCAGGCCGGCTTCGCGGTGAGGCCGGCAGTGTCGAGCGGGCGCGCGGCGGCTTGTTCGCGGGGCATCAGGGTCTGGCCCGCTTCGTTGCCAAAGTGGAAACCCGACTCATCCTCGTAGCCCACCGGCGCGGTCGCCGTGGCGAAGAGGCCGACGATTAAACCCGTCACTGTGAACCCGGTCGCAATAATTAAGATGCTCATGCCGTTTTTGAAAGCAGCCCCGATGCCGAGCGGTTGAAGGAGATTTGTGCGGCGAGATTCGCTGGCGGTGTCCACTTTTGAAAAGCCTGTTCCGAAACTGGACAGGACACGCGGAACGGGTGCAAGGGCTGATGTGGTGGCCGGCGTGTGGCCGGAACGTTTGGGCAACGTGGAAAGGATTCGCGGGACACGCCACTTTGGCGACAACTTCTAATTGTCGAGGAACGTGATTTTAACGCCGCCTTCCTTGGGTTTTGAAAAGCTGTCTAGCAACGTCGGCGCGGTGGTCGGGGTGGTCATCGCCGCCGCCGCCACGGGCCGGGCGCAGGTTTCCGTCTTAGGGCTGAGCGCCGAACGCATCGCGCCTTCGACCAGTTGCGCGCAGTGGATTTTCATCGGAGGCAGCGGCCCGAGTTCGCCCGCCAACTCCTCGGGCCGGAGCGACAACGCTTCCGCCGCCGTCTTGCCGCGAATCAGTTCCGTCGCGAGACTGGCCACGGCAATCGCCGTTTCACAGCCAAACGACTGGAACGTGGCGCGGTCAATCACCTGCTTGCCATCCTGCTCCTTGAACTTGACCCACATCCGCAGCATCTCGCCGCAATCAGCATTGCCCACCGTGCCCACCGCATCGGCATCGGCCAGCTCGCCCATGTTTTGGGGATTGGCCAGCGCGGCCTGAATTCGTTTTTGTAAATCGTCGGTCATAAAAATTTTCGATTTACGATATACGATTTACGAGGCTAACGCGAATTCATGTGGATCGCGTAAATCGTAAATCCAAAATCGTAATTCACCCGAGTTTATATCTTCGCATAGTCGGCTCCACTTCCTGCGCCCAGGCATCAATCCCGCCACGCAGACAGCGCACATTCTGCAAACCGTGCCCCATGAAATACGCCGCCGCATCCAGGCCGTTTTTCCCCGCGTGATCAATGACAACCAGCAGCTTGGTGTTCGAGCCGTCACTCATCACTTGCCGCATCACCTCCTGCGACAACAACACCGAACCGCCAATGTTCACTGCCTCGAACTCCTCGCGCGACCGCACGTCCACCAGCCGCACCGACGGGTCTTGCCCGCGCAACGCCGCCAGTTCCTTTGGCTCGATGAAAATTTTCGCATCCTGCTCGTGACTCGACGCGATGTGCGCCAATACTTCCGCCACATTCAAGCTGCCATTCCGTTCGCAGACTTGGGCCAAAGTCTCTGTCGGTTGAAAGCCGCAACTGCTGCAACCCCCGATGTGAAAGCGCCGGAACATCGCCCGTTGCGCGCCCGGGAAATTTTCCAGGACGGCACTCATGGGCGACTGCGGGTTGATAGTTTCGGTATTCACGTCGGCTCAGTTTGCACGCGGAAGATCGTTCTGTCCATCTTCGCAACTTGAGGTGGAAAACATTCAACCTTGAACATTCAACGCCCAACCTCCAATGGCGGCGCACGCGGAGCGCCATTGAAAGTTTAATGTTTCCGCTTTCCTGACTTCCCTGTTCCCGGCATTTTCCCCGGATGCGAATTTTATCAGGCATCCAGCCGTCGGGCGCGCTGCATCTCGGAAACTATTTTGGGATGATGCTTCCGTCCATTGAGCTTCAGGACAAGGGCGAGGGGTTTTACTTCATCGCGGATTATCACTCGATGACCTCGCTGTTCGACGCCGGGCTGCGCCGCCAGAACACGCTCGACGTGGCGCTGGACTTTCTCGCGTGCGGTCTCGACCCGAAGAAGTCCGTGTTTTTCCGCCAGTCCGACGTGCCGGAAGTCTGCGAACTTGCGTGGCTGCTTTCGACGGTCACACCGATGAGCCTGCTGGAAAAATGCCACTCCTTCAAAGATAAGACCGCCAAGGGAATTTCCCCCAGCCACGGCCTGTTCGCCTATCCAGTGCTGATGGCGGCGGACATTTTAATTTACGATTCCAACGTCGTCCCCGTCGGCCAGGATCAGAAACAGCACGTCGAAGTCACGCGCGACATCGCTGCCAAGTTCAACGAGCAATACGGCCAGACTTTCCTCATTCCCGAACCGCAGATCCGGGGTGAGGTCGCGAAAGTTCCGGGCCTCGACGGCGAGAAGATGAGCAAGAGCTACGGCAACACGCTGGAGATTTTTGGCGATGAAAAAACCCTGCGCAAAAAAGTCATGGGCATCAAGATGGACAGCCGTACCCCCGCCGAACCCAAGCCGGACGCGGAGCAAAATCTCGCCATCCAAATCCTCAAGCTGGTCGCCCCACCGGCGGAAGCGCAAAGCATTGAAGACCGTCTGCGGGCCGGCGGTTTTGGCTACGGCGATTTGAAGAAGGCGTTGTTCGAGCACTACTGGAACTACTTCGCGGAGGCGCGGACCAAGCGCGCGGAACTGGCGGTGAACCTGGATTATGTCCACGGCATCCTGCACGACGGCGCGGCCAAAGCGCGGACCAAGGCCCGGGAAGTGTTGAAACGCGCACGTCAAGCCAGCGGGCTGGAGTAACATGAACCGCGCTGTTTTCCTCGACCGCGACGGCACCATCGTCGCCGAAAAAAATTATCTGCATCGCCCGGAGGATGTCGTGGTTTTTCCCGGTGCCGGCGCGGCGTTGAAACGCCTGATGGACGCGGGCTTCAAGCTGTTCATGGTTTCCAACCAGTCCGGCGTGGGTCGCGGCTACTTCACGATGGCGGACGTGGACAAGGTCAACGCCCATCTTTGCGCCGAGCTGGCTTGCGACGGCGTGCGCTTCGAGAAGATTTACATCGCCCCCGAAGCGCCGGACGCGCCCAGCCGTGGCCGCAAACCCTCGCCGCAATTTCTTTTCGACGCCCGCGACGAATTTGGCCTCGACCTCGCGCACAGCTACATGGTCGGTGACAAGCTGATTGATCTGGAATGCGGTTGGAACGCCGGCGTGAAGCAAAGTCTTCTCGTCCGCACCGGCTACGGCACCGGCGAGGAACAAAAGTCGCCCGACAAAATTAAAGCCGCCGTGGTGGTGGATAGTTTGCCAGCGATGGCGGAGTGGATTCTTGGCCACGGATTGGCCACGGATTGAACACGGATTGAACACGGACAAAAATCTGTGTTTCATCTGTGTTTCATCTGTGGCGGGTTTAATTAAACCCTTTGTTTATTAGGGTTTGCTCACACGATGGACGGCCACTGTCAGCAAAAATGTCAGTCACGGGGCGAATGGTAAAACAATTCGCCGAAACTGGCTAGAACTTGCTGAAACTTCGCCAGAACGGACGTTCAAAACCGCCGTTCAAACAGGACTGGTATCTCGACAGAGAAAGCCAGTTATGAAAACAAAATTCACCATGTTCCAACGCGGCGAAATGTTCTACATGCAGGACAGCGCGACCGGCAAACAGACCAGCCTACACACCAAAGACGAAACCGAGGCCAAGAGCCTGCTAGAAGCCCGCAACGCGGCGCAACGGCAAGCTGCACAAGCGCAGCGCGGAAGCAAACAGCCTTGGACGCTATGCGGAACCGGCTAGAGGAAGTTCACAGCCATGCCAAGGGAGGCAGGCGAGAAAAACTAGACGATTTCAGAAACAGCCTGCTTGATTGACGAGGACGTTATTTTGCCGCCTGTAATGCCCGTCCCAAATCGCCGAGTCCAATCGCATCGGTGTCGGCATTGAGCGGGAATCGTTCGGTGCCCGAATAGACGACGAAGCGTTTGCTCGGTTTCAAATCGGCGCAGGCAATGTGAAATCCGCTTTCCACTTTGGGGGCGGAACTGCGCTTGATTTCAATGGCCCATAGTTTGCCGCCGGGTAAGGTTAGGACAAGATCAACCTCCGTTCCGGTCGAAGTGCGATAATAATGCGCCTCGGTTCCGTCAGGGGCGGCAGCAATCAGCGTTTCCGTGACGAAGCTTTCCCAACTTTGTCCGGTGACGGGATGACCGAGCAAGGCTTCCTTGTCCCGAATTCCTAGCAGGGCATGGGCAATGCCGCTGTCACGCACATAAACTTTCGGGGACTTTACCAGCCGTTTTCCCACGTTGCGATGCCACGCGGGCAAACGGCGCACAAGCAAAAGGTCAACCAACAGGTCGAGATAGCTGGCGACCGTCTTTCCATCAACGCCCAATCCACGCGCCAGAGTGGCGGCGTTGAGCATCTGCGATTGATTATGTGCCAGCATCGTCCAAAACCGGCGCAGGGTTTCGGCGGGTATCCGTGAGCCGAATTGCGGAATATCCCGCTCCAAATAAGTGCGAATAAAATCCCGCCGCCATTCCATGCTGAGATCATCATTTTCGGCAAGGAAGCTGCGCGGAAAGCCGCCGCGAACCCAAAGGGTTTCGAGTTTGGCGGGTGCTACCTCCAATGCGTCGAACGGGCCAAGCTCCATATAGGAAATGCGACCGGCCAGACTTTCGCCGGACTGCTTGAGCAAGTCCAGCGCCGCTGACCCAAGCAGTAAAAACTGCCCATTCGGTTTTCCGTGGCGTCGGCCCCGGTCAATGACCCCGCGCAGGCTTTGGAATAATTCAGGCACCCGGTGAACCTCGTCGAGAATTACCAATTCGCGTTCGTGATCGGCAAAGTAACGGACAGGATCGGACAGCTTGACCCGGTCAGCCTCGTCTTCAAGGTCTAAATAGACCGAAGGCCGTCTTTCAGCGATTTCCAAGGCAAGCGTCGTTTTACCCACCTGTCGCGGCCCCAGCAGAACTACCGCCGGAGAGTGCGTGAGCAGGTGATTAAGGCGTGTGCTGAGGCGTCTCGGTAACATCTATGTAATTATGGAGGTTATCTCCAGATTTGCAAGTGGTCTTTTCCCGCTCCTCGTTTGCTTAGGGATTCAGCCAGTTTGAGGGAGGGGGTATTGCCACGCACTACACCAGTCGCCACACTGCCTCCATATAGAACATTATATCAGAAACAAAAAGTCTCGTATCGCGGAGAATGGCTCACAGAGCCAGTTTCCGGCGATTCGTCCGTTCCCGTCCGCGAGCAGCAAGCGAGCGGGTTAGCACCCGCGACGGCCTGGCAAAAAGGCCGAAGCGAAAAAGGGGCTAACAGCGCGGTTATACATCGTGCCGATGTTGACCGCGCCAGAAGGGGACTCAAACGCCGTCCCCTATTTGGATTTACCCCGCTTTCACCGCCTCCGCTCTGACGCTACGGCAGGGGCTTCCGCCCCTCGGCAGCCACCGCGCAGCTCGTGCCACTTGTCCTTGCCCAAGTTGGTCTGACCTTTGGCCGTCCGTGCTCCGCAGTCGCCAGTTTGGCTAACCCTCCCGCCCACCCTTAGCCACGGCTCCTTGCTACACACTTTCGGCCATACGTCAGATGGGGTGTTTGAGCCTTCGGCGACTCTGCGAGGCTGGAGGTTTTTGGTTGGTGTTTTTGACATGGCGCGTTTTTTAAGAACAGACGCCGCCGAGGTCTCTCCGTAGTGCGCTTGCTGCTGCGCCATCTTTTTCAAACTTCTGATTCCCGCTATCGCGGGGCGTTTTATTTCCAGCGACGAAGGGCATGGGCCACGCCAGCGAGACGGCTATCAGGTAACGCCGAAACTTTCGCTGTCATGCCCCATGCACGCCGGAAATAAAACTCATATAGCTCAAAAGCTGTCTCCGCGTGGGGTGAAGCAAGCGACATACGGCGAGACACGAGCGGCGAACATCAAAAAAAAAGCTTATGAAAAACAAAATTAAATTTGAAGCTGCGACTCCAGCAAACGCCGATCAGCAATCATCAATTAAAACCGATACACGGGCAAAGATTAACACCGCTCGCAGGCAGGCGAACCGAGCTTTGAACACAGAAAGACTTTTAGCTTTGCTCCGCAGGGAAACGCCGAGCTTCTTTGAACTTGCCGAAGTGGTTGGCAAATGGGTTTGGATTCAGTTTGACGGAAAACAGCCCGTCACCGTCACCGCCGTTTTGTCAGAGCTTGGTTTTCATTGGAACAACAAACGCCAGTCGTGGCAGCACCCTTGCGGAATGTTTCGTGACCAGTCCGTGCGGTTTGACCCCCGCAGGAAATACGGCAGCTATTTCGCCGCCGACGTGAATCCCGCTTGAAAGGAGAAATTGCCATGAATACCACCGCCATTTTTCCGAGCATGGAAACCCTTGTGAAGCCGTTCAAATTCCCGGCCAGCCCCTACGAATACCGCGTGACCAGCTTGCGCGAGTGTCCGACGCCGGAGGCAATGCAGCAATGCGAGACACCCGACAAAGCCGCCGACTATTGGCGGATGCACATTGCCACCCATCCGAACTTTAACCCGGATTGCGAATGTTTGGCAGTGCTACTGCTTAACACGCGCAAGCGCGTCAAAGGCCACCAGCTAGTTTCCATCGGCACGATGGACACCATTTTAGTTCATCCCCGCGAAGTATTCCGGCTCGCCATCATCGCCGCCGCCAGTGCCTTGGTTGTCATGCACAACCACCCGTCAGGGGAAAGCAGCCCCAGCGAAGCAGACATCAAAGTAACCCGCGATTTAATCCGCGCCGGTCAGCTTTTGAAAATGGAACTGGTTGACCATGTCATCATCGGCAACGGCAACCGCTCATCCCTTCGTGAACTCGGATTCTTTTACGCCTAATCCCATGAACACGAACGAATCACCCTTTGGGCCTGTCATTTACAGCTACACCCGCAAGCAAGCCCTTGCGGATGGTTTTCAGGTTGACGTGACCAAGACCGCACAGGAAGCCGGAATCCGGTTTTCGGTGTTTATCACCCGCACCGCGTTTGACGCTTATGTGACCGTCCCGCCGAACGTCAGCGGGCAGGATGAAGCCGGACGCCTTTGGGATATTGTTTGGATGCTCCGCTTTGCCATCCTACGCGCCCACGGCCACACCGACCGCTTGCCCGTTGCGCTCTACGTTCGTAACGACAACCGCGCCCCACGCCTTGTCAAACTGATTGCCAGTTGCGGCCCGCTCGACATGGACGACCCGCAACCCGCGATCACCATAATGATGCCGGATGAAGATTGAAGCCTTGAGAATTGCGGCTGGACTGGCAAAAGTTAAGCCGCAGACTGTCAGTGAAAGTGTCAGTGAAAGCACCGAAAAGTTAGCTAAAATAGTGACGAGTTAGGGCGAATATCCTTTTGATTCAAGCGGATTTTCGCTAGTTTATTGAAATCTGATTTAGATATACAGACTGTGTCCATCTGTGGCTAAATTCCGCCCGTGAAAATTTTAGGCATCATCCCGGCGCGCTTTGCTTCCACCCGCTTTCCCGGCAAGCCGCTGGCGCTCATCGCGGGCAAGCCGCTCATCCAGCACGTCGTCGAGCAATGCCAGTTGGCGAAGTCGTTGAGCGAAGTCATCGTGGCCACGGACGACACGCGCATCTGGGAAGTGGCGCAAAATTTCTGCCGCGCGGAGATGACGCTGCCGGAACATCCGAGCGGCTCGGATCGCATCGCGGAAATCGCCGGGCGCTGTGAGTGCGATGCCGTTGTGAACATCCAGGGCGACGAACCGCTGATTGATCCGGCGGTGATTGACGCCGTGGCCGGGGCGTTGATGCAAAACGAGATGTCCACCGCCGCCACCCGGATCAAGGCGCTGGAAGAACTCGACAACGCGAACGTGGTGAAAGTCGTTGTCAACGCGGCGGGCCGGGCGTTATATTTTTCACGGCGCACAATTCCGTATTTGCGCGAGGCCGCCAGCCGTCCGGTGAACGAGCAGTTGGCGGCGTTTCCTTTTTTGAAGCACCTTGGCATTTACGGTTACCGGCGGGAAACGCTGCTGCGGCTGGTGAAATACCCGGTGTCGCCGCTGGAAAATGCGGAGAAGCTGGAGCAGTTGCGGGCATTGGAAAACGGCATCCAGATCGCCGTCGTGACGGTGAATTACGACAGCATCGGCGTGGATATGCCGGAAGATGTGGGGCGCGTAGAAAAAAATTTGGCGTTACGTTAGATTAAAAGCCATGGAAAAAACATTTGCAGAATTTTTCGCCGGAATAGGTCTCATGCGAATGGGATTGGAACTTGGCGGCTGGGAAGTTCTTTTTGCCAACGACATTTGTGAGCAAAAAAAGGAAATGTATTGCACAAATTTCCCCGACGCTGACGAACATTTTTTGTTAGGCGACATTCATAAAATTCAAGCGCGAGAAATTCCAGCAGTGTCGCTGGCAACCGCCTCATTTCCCTGCAACGACCTTTCACTGGCTGGCGCTCGCGAAGGTTTGAATGGTGAGAATTCACTGCGTTTTTAGAAAATGCTCTTAAACCCACAACGAATCGCAACGCGGGAAAAACTCATCCTCGCTGGACTGTATCTCTCGAAATACGATTCACTCGGGCTTAAAAAACTCGGCTTTGAGAGTTTCGTCGAAGCGTTCAACGTCATCGGCTATGCGCTGGGATCGAAGCCAATGTCCATAAAGAACTATCGGGATGAGTTTGACCCCCTGTTTCCGAACAAACGAAAAGGTTGGCATAAGCGCCCATTTCGCGACTATTGCCGCAAGGTTTTCGAGGGATACAAGGATTTGGATTTTGAAACTTTTACCGGCCTTGTTAAATCGTTCGCTGGATACGACGAAAACGAGTGGAGTGAAGTTCAGTCAAAAGACGAGAAAGACGACACCGAGTCATTCTTTGCAAAGCGACTGATTACCGGCCTTGCTGCAGAACAATACTTTGAGACGGTGTGTCCCGGCCTCTCTGAATTCAAAGGCTACGTCATGGAAAACACAACGCGGCTTGGTTGCGGTTATGACTTCAGATTGAGAAAAGAGGTCGAAAAAGATTTCCTCGCCGTCGAAGTCAAGGGCTTGAAGGAAAAAACCGGAAGCCTGTCGCTGACTCCGAAGGAATACGATGTCGCCACGACTTTGACCAATCGCTTTTTTCTTTTTGTTGTAAAGAATTTTCGAGAAACGCCATTTCACGAAATCTACGCAAATCCTCTTGCAGGACAGCTTCACTTCAAAAAGAAGGAACGAGTAACTGTTAACATTTCTTGGCTGACCAGTGTTTGATTCTTAAATAACCCGACAATTATTATGCTAAACCTCGCAATTGCAGTTGATATTGACCGAGACAACAATTCGATTATCGAGACGAACTCTGGCGATACGCTTGTGGCACCAAAATGGCCACAGGATTGCGAGTCCCAAGTTGTATCATATCGAAACGGAAGCCGAACTTGTCACATAGTTGATCTCGAAATGCTGGCCGATGACATCGGCCAAGCACTGATTTTGATCGAGCGGACAAATTTTATTGCAGGAAATAAACCAGACTGGTTTCTTCGTTTGCAGGAATTGGCCGCTGCCTAACGAATTAGCGCACGATGCTGTTGCCATGAATGTTCTCGATCCATTTGAAGTCGCCGAGGT
>JANYDP010000463.1 GCA_025363535.1 Verrucomicrobiota bacterium
TTCAGGCCGCTTCAGTGCCCGCAAACAGATGGCCGTGGAAAAATCCCGGCCCGCTGGCAGTTGGTGAGGTGAAGCGGCGTGAACGCCGCGCTCCGCCCCCGGCTCATTCCCTGTCACCCTATTCAACGAGTCTCAATAAACCGGAAATCTGTGATGGCACCGGGCGCGAAGCCGCCTGGCGGGAGCGAGATCGCTTCAATGCAATAATGGTTGAACAATTGCCAACCTAGGGTTGGTTGAAAATCAAATTTGGACGGAGTGTGACCAGCAATAGCTTGGGGAATTTTTGCCAGCGGCACGTCTGGTGCCGGGATGGTTGGCCGGATTCTTCGACGGCTTGAGCGTTCTTATGGCTGCAAAACCTGACCTTCCGGATCGCGCTGCCTGGTTGCAAGGCGGGGAAGCCCATTGCGACTTCGCACCCAACGTCCAGTTATATCCGCGCCGGCTTGGCTTGCTGGGCGCCCCCGGCGTGGGCAAGGGCACCCAGGCACGTCTGCTTTCCAGCCGGCTCGGCGTCTGCCACCTCGCCACCGGGGAATTGTTCCGCGCGGCCAAAAAAAATTCAGAATGCGATCGGACCCCGACGATGATTATGGCGTTGGAGCACCTGCGGGCTGGTGCGCTCGTGCCGGATGAAATCGCCCAGAACCTGATCGTCGAGCGGTCACGCTGCCTGCGCTGCAAAGGGGGCTTTGTCCTGGATGGTTTTCCGCGCAGCGCCGCACAGGCTGTGGCCTTGGATAAACTCCTCACCGCGCAAGATGTCAGGCTTGACGCGATTCTGCATTACGAACTGCCCGTCGAAACTCTCATCGCCCGGCTGAATGGACGCCGCCATTGTCCGGCTTGCCAGGCGGTATTTCATGTGGTCACCCGACCACCCAAGCGGTCCGAATACTGTGACTTTTGCAACACCGGCCTTGTTCAGCGTGAAACGGAGCGACCGGAAGACGCTCGCGTAAGAGTGCTTGAATACGAGCTAAACACCATTCCGCTGGTGGATTTTTACAGGATGAAGAACGTCCTGATTTCGATCAATGCGGAAGGCTCACCGGAGGAAGTGTTTGAACGCACGCTCGCGGCGCTCCAAAATCAGCAACGCTAAAAGAAGATCAACAAGGTTGGTGGCCCCAGTCGTTCTCTTTGAGGTCGTTTTCGTAAAGCGCCAGTTGCTCCTCGGCTGTCAACGGTTTCGACGCGGGCAAGTCTTCAGTCGGTGGCACATTCGCCGCAGGCACGGCGGTCGCGACATCTTTTGTTCCGGATGATCCGGCTTGTTGAGGGTCTGGCATGGCTTGGTTATCCTATGCCCAAGTCGGTTCGCTGTCACGCCGGTTTGCTCGGATTGACTTGCCAGAATAACACGAACCGCGTAGGACTTTTCCATGCAACGAACACTCGTGATGACAATCATCGGCCCGGATCGGCCCGGTTTGGTGGATTCCGTCGCCAGTCTCGTGGCCCAGCACGAAGGCAACTGGCTGGAAAGCCGGATGTCGCGACTGGGCGGGCATTTCGCCGGCATCCTGCGGGCAGAAGTTCCCGAGTGTCGGGAGACTCCGCTCCTCCAGGCACTTAAAAAACTCGAAACGGATGGGTTACACATCGTCGTTCACCCGGACAAGCTGCCAGTGGCGCAGGTGAAACTCCCGTTGAGCGTGCTGGAAATCGTCGGGCAGGATCGTCCGGGGATCATCCGCGACATTTCACATGCGCTGGCCAGCTACGGCGTAAACGTGGAAGAACTGCAAACGGAATGCGTGAGCGCCGCGATGTCGGGCGAGACGCTGTTCAAGGCGCGCGCCACGCTAAGCATTCCCGAAACCTGCAATCTTTCCGAATTGCTCAACAAACTGGAAACAATTGCGGCGGATTTGTTTGTAGATGTGTCACTTGAGAAGGATGCTTTGCCTTGAAAAGATTCAGATTAGCGAGGCGGGAATGGCCAGCAAACCTGCGAGCCGAGGATTTTGTCTTTTTATGGGAACATATTTGAAGACCGGACATCAGATTTGTGAGCAAGCCAGAGTTATTTAGCCGAACCAAAAAAAATATTTGTGATTCCAGTTGCAAAAACGTAAATGGCAACGAGTTTGCAGCAAGTTTTTCCAACACACATTTTTATGACCAGCCTTTTTGAAGTGAGTTCTGTCGAGCGTCGCACAAGGATTAGCCCACTGAAAGCCCTGACCTTCGCGACCTTCTTGGGAGTTTTCTCGCTGACGACGCCGGTGCTGGCGAATCAGATCACGGTGGTGCCTGGGTTTGGGCCGTGGCAGATTGGCAGCGGGGGTGAGTTTACGGTGGTGCCGGATGCGGGGGTGG
>JANYDP010000515.1 GCA_025363535.1 Verrucomicrobiota bacterium
CTATCACATCATCAAGACCTACGAGAAGATTCCGGCCACCAAGATCGAGCTGACCAAGGTGTCTGACGACATCAAGGACTACCTGACCCAGCAGGCCTTGCAGTTGAAAGCCCCGGAATACCTGGCCAAACTGCGCAAAGATGCCGGCGTGGTAATCATGGATGAGAAATTGAAAGCCGCCGCCGCCGCGCGCGAGAAAATGATGGAAGGCCTCAAGGATGCGGACGCCGCCGCGCCCAAGGCCGACGACAAGGCGAAGTAACATTCGAGCCTCCCAGATTTGCTAGGCCCGGCGTAATGCCGGGCCTTTTTGTTTTCAGCGGAAAGACGGGGTTAGATATGCCGAGTGCCTCATGCCAAGGTCGCCGTGTGCATCTTGACAGTACCCCCAGAATGACGGTGTTCGGTTCCTCATGGATAAAATGAACAACGACAGCACACGAGCAAACGCACCATGAAAATACATGAGACAACGGAACCGTCGCTGGCCCAGATCGAAGCCGAGGTGATGGCTCAGGGCCGGGAATGGACCCGGCAAAGAATGGAAGCCCGACTGCAGCAACTCGCTGACACGCACGGCGAAGTTTTCCCCCCAAAGCCAAAACCGGCTGACCCATCGGCACGCGCAACGGTTTCATCTGGACACCGGCGCGGGGCGCGTTGAAGTCCGGGCGTGGTATGGCCAGGACCCGAGTGACGAGCACTGGGGCAGTCCGTTGCGCGAGCGTTGGCAACTGGCGGCGTATCAGCAACTGAGTCCTGGCTGGCAACAACAACTGGCCTTCACGCTGACCGTGACCACCTCGTATGAAGGTGCGGCCACACTGCTACGCCACCTTGGACATCAGGCCGATGACACCACGCTGCACACGCTGGCGCAAACTCTGGGGGCGCGGGCGGAGGAACAAACCCCGCAGCGGATGAAACAACCGGTTCAAGAACAGAGTCCGGAGCGTGCGGCCAGCGCGGTGGGCGTGCTGAGGTTGGATGGTTGGATGGTGCGCCAGCGCGGGCCTGGGTGGGGGAAACAAAAGACCCAAAAACCCCGCGTGGAATGGCACGAACTCAAGACCGGCGTGTTTTACATGGCGGAACAAGCGGTGCAAAAAAACGGACGCGGCATCCTGACCGACAAGGCAGTGGTCAGTTGGCAGGGCGAGCCGCTGGCACTGGGGCAACGCCTCCATCAAGTTGCGTGCGAACACGGATTGGGCCGCGCCAAAGCCCAGCTGGTGGTCAGCGATGGCGCCGCGTGGATCTGGAACGTGGCGCAAGACCGCTGGCCCGGGGCGGTGGAAGTCCTGGATTTTTATCACGCCAGCCAGCATGTGTGGGATTTGGGCGAGGCGGTGATTGGCGAACGTCAGGCCGCGCGCCCGTGGGTGGAGCAACAACTCCATCAACTCCGCCACGGCCGCCACGCCGCCGCGTTAAGAACCATCGCCAGCCTCAAAGCCGGACGCGGCGCGGCGGGCGCGATCATCCGTCGCGAACAAAATTATTTTGCCGGACATGCGCCGCGGATGAACTATCGAGCGGTCGCTGACCGCGACTGGCCGATCGGTTCCGGCCCGGTGGAGTCGGCCTGCCTGCAACGGCAAGGCCGGTTCAAACGCAGCGGCCAATCTTGGACCCCCTTGGGCTTGCGGCATCTGTGCGCCGTGATCGAGGCACGCCAAAATGGTCACTGGGATCACTTATGGAATCACTAACCGGGGGAACCTACAAGATGCACACCCATTATTGCCTGGTTTTATTTTTCCATTGCAGCCCTTTGGGAAAGCTACTAGTGTCGCTTCAACAAGCGCGACAATCTAAAACCTATGTATTTCGGCGTTGATTATCACCCGGAGCAATGGGTCTTCCCATTCGCTGGAACTTCAAAGCACCCCGAAGCCCAATGGGAACTTGATGCCGAATTGATGGTTCAGGCGGGCATCAACGTCGTGCGCGTGGGTGAATACACCTGGGGCCTCTGCGAACCGGAGGAGGGCAAATTTGATTTCGCCTGGCTGGAGCGCATCATGAACATCATGGGCCAGTCCGG
>JANYDP010000530.1 GCA_025363535.1 Verrucomicrobiota bacterium
GTGTAACCGGGCGAAATTTCCTGGCCGTTGATGCAGCACTCGAAAACTTCGACGGTCGTCGGGTCATCTGGCGAAAGTTTGGCGAGCGGCACAAGTTCTTTGGGCAAGTGCGTGACGAACGTCGGATTGATAAGCGTCGGCTCGATGAATTTGGAGAACACGGCGTTCGTGACTTCAAAATCTTCAAACTCCTTGCCGAGTTCCGCGCCCATGTCGTGTGCCTTTTGGCGGCGTTCGGCGGCTGAAATGGTGAACCAATCCGCGCCAGCCTTTTCCTTGATGAGATCGCTGTACTTCACGCGCCGCCACGTCGTGAGATCAATGGTTTTTGGGGTTGCCAAAGCACTTAACTTTTCAACAGGAGTGCGAAACTCACTCAAAACTAGATGAACAAAATGATTTTGTAGTTTCTTGACCAACTGTTCGTCCAAAGTCTTAAAACCCTCAACAAGCTTTGTGTTTGCTTGCTCAAGAGCAGTTACTGACCGAGTGGCAAGAATGTGGGTTTCATCAGAACCAACAAGTGTCAGACATTTTTTTATCTCTTCGGCTGCTTCTTTTAGAAAGTTGCGCCAAGGTTCTGTATAATTTTCGAGGCCGACAACTTCAAGTTTTTCAGATGCAACCCCCAAATGCTCCAATGCACAACTTAATTGAAAACGTAAATCATCTGTCCTCTGATGCGTGATTTTTAGCGTTCCCAAAACTTTCTGCGCCACCGTCGTGATCAGCGACTCCACCGTCTCCATCATCGTCTCGTAATCGCCAAACGCCTGATACGCCTCAAGCATCGTGAATTCGGGATTGTGCCGGCGCGAGAGGCCTTCGTTGCGGAAGTTCTTGCCGATCTCGAACAGCTTATCAATGCCGCCGACGAGCAGCCGTTTGTGGTAAAGCTCTAGCGCGATGCGCAGATAAAATTCGCAGCCCAGCGCGTTGTGAAAGGTCTTGAACGGTTGCGCCGCCGCGCCGCCGGGAATCGCCTGCATCGCGGGCGTCTCCACCTCCACGTAGCCGCGCCCGTGAAAGAAATTCCGAATCTCGTGAATGATTGCGCTGCGCTTGAGCATCACGTCCTTCACGTCGGGATTGGCGATCAAGTCCAGGTAGCGCTGGCGGTAGCGGACTTCGGTGTCTTCAAGTCCGTGCCACTTGGCGGGCGGCGGGCGGAGCGACTTGGCGAGAATGGTGAATGCTTCCAGCTTGATGCTCGGCTCGTTGGTTTTGGTGCGGAA
Organism: Verrucomicrobiota bacterium; assembly: GCA_025363535.1. Lineage (GTDB taxonomy): Bacteria > Verrucomicrobiota > Verrucomicrobiia > Limisphaerales > CAIQOK01 > CAIQOK01. The sequence continues at coordinate 1,236 of JANYDP010000530.1, forward strand.
CAGCGTGCCGGTCACGCCGATGAAATCGCCCAAGTCAAGGTGTGTGAACGTGTGGAACAGGTCGTCGCCGAGCGTGTTCTTCTGCGCGTAAACCTGGATACGTCCGCTCTGGTCGCGCACGTCAATGAACATGGATTTGCCCATGTCGCGATGCGCGGTGATGCGGCCGGCGACGGAAACCTTGGTGCCCTCCGGCATCGCGCCGGATTCAAAACCGCTGCGGGCGTCATTGCAGGCGCGGTCGGGCGTGAACTTGTTTTTGAACGGGAAAATGCCTTTCGCCTCCAGCGCCTTGAGCTTGGTCTTGCGCTGTTCGATCAATGAGTCCAACGATACGTGCTGTGTTTCCATATTATTCAGCGGGCAAGCAAACACGAAGTCACCGTGAATGTCCAAGAATTTAGCGGTGGAATGACGGTCAAGCGGACGAAATGTTGGCGACATTGAGAAGGGTTGCCCGGCGAACGCCGCAAATCGGAGGCGCACCGCAACGGCGCTTGAGTTCCCGGAGAGCACTCCTTAGATTCCTCTGCACATGAGCAAGCCGTTGAAAGAACAAGTGCAGGAAACTTCTGCGTGGATTCGCGCCTTACGCGAGGAAGTGGGCCGCGTGATCGTCGGTCAGGAACAATTGGTGGAACGCCTGCTGGTCGGGTTGCTCGCCAACGGCCATGTGCTGTTGGAAGGCGTGCCAGGGTTGGCGAAGACGCTGACCGTTCGCACGCTCGCAGCGGCGGTGCAGGCGAGTTTCCATCGCATTCAATTCACGCCCGACCTCTTGCCAGCGGACATTGTCGGCACGCTCATCTACAATCCGCAGGACGGGAAATATCACGCCAATCGCGGTCCGGTGTTCGCCAACTTCCTGCTCGCCGACGAAATCAACCGCGCGCCCGCCAAGGTGCAGTCCGCGTTGCTCGAAGCCATGCAGGAACGCCAGGTCACGCTCGGCGGCGAAACCATGAAGCTCCCGTCGCCATTTCTCGTGCTGGCGACGGAAAATCCGATTGACCAGGAAGGCACCTATCCGTTGCCGGAAGCTCAGGTGGATCGCTTCATGTTCAAGGTGATTTTGGATTATCCGTCGTTCGAGGAGGAGCGCCGCGTTTTGGATCGCATGGCGTTCACCAGTCCCGAGACGCCCATCAAACCGGTCGTGACCCTGGACGACATTTTGCAGACCCGGAAGATCGTGGATCAAATTCATGTGGACGACAAAATCCGCGACTACATCGTCAAAATCGTTTTCGCCACGCGCAAGCCGGAGGACTACAAGCTCGACCTGAAACACTTCATCCAATACGGTGCCTCGCCGCGCGCGACGATCTATCTGACCATCGCCGCCAAAGCCTGGGCGCTGCTGCAAGGTCGGGATTACGTGATCCCCGAAGACGTGAAGAGCATCGGCCCCGACGTGCTGCGCCATCGCATCATTCTGACCTACGAAGCCGAGGCGCAGTCGGTGACAGCGGATGCGATTGTCAAAAAGGTTTTCAATGCGGTGCCGGTGCCGTGAGGTTGTAAAATTGTTTTATGGGCACGCCTAAAAAGACAAAGCAAGTTAAACGAAAAACACCGATTAAAAAGGCGTGCAAAAATCGCGCAATATATTCTTTGACTCGAAAGAAAAAACAAGAGCCTGGTTTTCAAGACGCGAACGGTGAGCATTCAAATGGACCAGCGGGCTTGCTTCGTGAAGACACAATTAGTTACCGCACACAATTTGCCGTCGTGCCGGATGTTGCTCCACCACCTGTCCTTGAAATTAAAACACCCCCAAAAAATGACAGCGTTCTCCTGCGATTGCGTGAGGACTACGAACAAGCCATGCTCGACATATTTGATGAGGATGCTGCTGCTAAGGAAGTCTGCCCAAAGATTCCGGTCATCGGCCACACTTCCAACTTTCTCAACAACATGCGGCTGCCGGTTCACCGATGGTTTCGTTACAGCGCTGGCTTTTCGGCAGAGTGGGTGAAGTGGTTGCTGGCCGAACGAGATGGGAGCGAGCCACGAGTGGTTGACCCGTTTGTCGGTTCGGGGACAACGTGTCTGGCGTGCGATGAAATGGGTGTCCCGTCCTACGGTATTGAAGCGCATCCGTTCGTGTATCGAGTTGCACAAGCCAAGCTGAGTTATGCCACCGACCCGGAGCGTCTCATTTCCAAAGCGGAGAAGGCATTTGCGTTTGCCCGGAAGGCAACGGCCCAGACAGAGCATTACCCGGAAATCATAGGCAAGTGCTACGGGCTGGAGACGCTGAATTATCTGGACCGTTTTCGTCAAGCCGTTGAGATCGAGCAAGACGGTTCTCCCGAAGCCGGGTTGCTCTGGATGGCGCTCGTGTCTTCGTTGCGCGTTGTTTCCGAAGCAGGTACAGCGCCGTGGCAATATGTTTTACCAGGCCGCCGCAAGACCGTGCCGCCACCGCCCGAAGTCACGTTGCACAAGGCCGTGCAGATGATTGCCGCCGACATTCGTTTCCTGGCGCGTCGGGCCAAGCCGCTGGCAAAGCTGCGCGTGGATGATGCTCGCAAGTGCGAGACTGTGCCGGACGGTTGGGCCACGCTCGTCATCACGTCGCCGCCCTACGCGAACAACTACGATTACGCGGATGCTACGCGGTTGGAGATGGCGTTCATGGGCGAGATTCGCGGATGGGGTGACCTTCAAGAAACTGTAAGGAAACATTTGGTCCGCTCCTGCTCTCAACATGTTCCACCAAAATCCGTGAATCTCGATGAAGTGCTTGCCAAATCAGAGCTTGCCCCCATCCGTGATGAGATTGTAGCCGTTTGCCGCGAGCTTTCGTCGGTGCGGTTGGATCGGGGTGGTAAGAAGACTTACAACAACATGATTGCTTGTTACTTTCTGGATATGGCGCAGACGTGGAAAGCGCTTCGGCGAGTTTGCGCTTCACCTTCGGAGGTCTGTTTCGTCATCGGCGATTCCGCGCCCTACGGCGTTTATGTGCCGGTGATCGAATGGTTCGGGAAACTGGCGAAGGCCGCAGGTTTCGACTCCTGGACGTTCAAAAAACTTCGTGACCGAAACATCAAGTGGAAGAACCGCAAACATCGCGTGCCGTTATGCGAGGGGCATTTATGGGTTCGCGGATAATCAGGAAACATCATGGCTGAATCGCTTGCACATCGTTGGGGACAAATCATTGGAGATGGATTTGAAATGTTCGTTCGTAATGTTCTCGGTGAAGTTGCGAAACGGCACGGACTTTACCTTGATTTCAAGAAGCCACGTGCTACGCGAGGTGGCCAAGGCAAAGTTACATGGCAGGATGGATACGGAAACAAGCACGATCTTGACTATGTTTTGGAGCGAGGCGGAACTGAGGAAACGCTTGGCGTCCCGATTGCATTTATTGAGTCTGCCTGGCGACGATATACCAAGCACTCGAAGAACAAGGTGCAAGAAATTGAAGCGGCAGTAATGCCGATTGCACTGACATTCTCTCGTCATCAACCGTTTTGCGGTGCTGTGCTCGCGGGCGAGTTCACGCCGAACTCGTTGCGCCAGTTGAAATCGGTGGGCTTCGGCGTCCTGCATATTCCTTACGACTCGATCTTGGCAGCATTCAACGAACTCGGCATTGACGCCTCATCGAAGGATGGCAAGGGCGGCACAACTGAAAAGCAGTTTCAGGAGAAAATTAAGAAATGGGAATCGCAATCACAACCGCAAGCAACCAACCGCTTTCTGGCAAAACTACATGCGCTGCACAAGCCTGAAATTGCCGATTTCAAACAACGTCTTGAAGCTGCGCTCACCCGTCAGGTGGCATCGGTTCGTTTGACGGTGCTTCGCGGTCATTCTGTCGAGTGTTCAGATGTGGATAGCGCGATTGCCTATTTAATAGAAGAAGAAAAGTCATATCGCTTGCGCGAAGACGGTGAACAGCGCGAGGCTTTTGAAGTTCAGATTCGATTCAATACCGGTGCGAAAATTGAAGCTACTTTCCTCAAGCGCACCGAGGCGGTGACATTCTTAAGGGGGTTTGTATGATAAACCGGATCAAGACTCGGTCTTCAAAACGCACGGAGAGTAAAATGAGGGTTTACTCGCTAATTAATTAAACCATGTTGTGGTTTATCCCTCTCCCCCACGTTTTTCCATGACCGTCACCGAACTTCTCGAAACCGTCCGCCGCGTTGAATTGCGCACCAACCGCCTTGTCAACGACACGATGGTCGGCGCGTATCTCAGCCACTTCAAAGGGCGCGGCATGGACTTCGAGGAGTTGCGCGAATACACGCCCGGCGACGATGTGCGCGACATTGACTGGAACGTCACGAATCGCATGGGCCGTCCGTTCGTGAAGCGCTATCGCGAGGAGCGCGAACTCGCCGCCGTGCTGGCCGTGGATATTTCCGGGTCGTCGGCGTTCGGTTCAGGCAATCGTTCCAAACGGGAGTTTGCCGCCGAAGTCGCGGCCACGCTGGCGATCTCCGCCTCGCGCAACGGTGATAAGGTCGCGCTGCTACTGTTCACCGAGCAGACCGAGCTTTTCATTCCGCCGCGTAAAGGACGTCGCCATATTCTCCGGCTCATCCGTGAAATGCTGGCCTTCGAACCGAAGCAGCGCGGCACGGACATTCCCGCTGCGCTCACATTTTTGAATCACACGCTGCACCGACGCTCGCTGGTTTTTTTGCTCACGGATTTTCTGCATAGCGTTGGAACGCCGGGCAATCGCGATGTCATCCAGGAACTCGGCATCACCAACACCCGCCATGATCTCGTCTGCCTGCACCTGCACGATCCGCGCGAAAG
>JANYDP010000576.1 GCA_025363535.1 Verrucomicrobiota bacterium
ATTCACGTTGGGACAATATCCGTCGATGATTTTCGAGAATGGCCTTCACGGCAACTCTGAATTGCGGAAAACAATCCCCAAAACACGCCCGGGAGCCGGATTGAACAATTCGGCTCCCGGAGCGGGTTCAAGATCGAAAAATCAGATGAACTCGTTGATCAAGTTCTCCAAAAATTCCTGGCGGCCGCTTACGTTGGTCTTGGCGTCGCCTTGTTTCAAAATGTAGGTTTCGAGTTCCCTCATCGTGGCTTTGCCGGATTCGATCTTCGCGCCGATGCCGCTGTCCCAGGAGGCGTAACGATTCTTCACGAACTCCGCGAGGCGACCGTCCTTGCGGATGGCGGCGGCGATCTTCAGGCCGCGCGCGAAGGCATCCATGCCGCCGATGTGCGCGTGAAACAAATCCACCGGCTCGAAACTTTCGCGGCGAACCTTCGCGTCGAAGTTCACGCCGCCCGTGGTGAGTCCGCCATATTTCAGAATGGCGAGCATCGTGTGCGTTGTGAGGTAAATGCTGGTCGGGAATTGATCTGTGTCCCAGCCGAGCAGTTCGTCGCCGGTGTTGGCGTCAATGGAACCGAGCGCGTTGGCCGCGCCGGAGACTTCCAGTTCGTGCTGCATCGTGTGGCCCGCGAGGGTCGCGTGGTTTGTCTCGATGTTCAGCTTGAAGTGCGGGAGCAGGTCGTATTCGCGCAGGAAGTTCAGGCACGCGGCGGCGTCGGAATCGTACTGATGCTTGGTCGGCTCTTTCGGTTTCGGCTCAATGTAGAACTGGCCTTTGAAACCGATCTGCTTCTTGTAGGCGACGGCCATGTGCAGCAGTTTCGCGAGGTGATCGAGTTCGCGTTTCATGTCGGTGTTCAGCAAAGTCATGTAGCCTTCGCGTCCGCCCCAGAAGGTGTAGCCCGCGCCGCCGAGTTCGTGCGTTACCTCCAGCGCCTTCTTGATCTGGGCGGCGGCGAACGCGAACACATCCGCATTGCAGCTCGTGCCGGCACCGTGAACGAAGCGCGGATTGGAAAATAAGTTGGCCGTGCCCCACAGAAGTTTGATGCCGGTGCGCTTCTGCTCTTCTTTGAGAACTTTTGCCACCGCGTCGAAATTCTTGTTCGATTCGCCGAGCGACCGGCCTTCCGGGGCCACATCACGGTCGTGCCAGGCGTAGAATGGGGCGCCAAGTTTTTCGATGAACTCAAACGCCACACGCGCGCGATTCTGAGCATTCTTCACCGAGTTGGTGCCGTCATCCCACGGACGAATAGCCGTGCCCGGGCCAAACGGATCGGAACCCGTTCCGCGAAAGGTGTGCCAGTAAACCACCGCGAAACGCAGATGGTCGCGCATGGTTTTGCCCTCGACGATTTCGTCAGCGTTGTAATGTTTGAACGCGAGCGGATGGCGCGAGTTCGGTCCTTCGTAGGCGATTTTGTTGATCTTCGGAAAGGCGGTCTTCATTTGTTGTAAAATTAATTGAACCAAGCTGGGTTAACTAATTGTTTCGAGGTCACATTGTTAATTTGGAAATTAAAAAAGTCGAGCGCGAGTTGTGCGGAGTTGAATTCGCTCCGCCGCCTCTGTTAGTCTGCACACATGGGACGACAATGGTTGCATGCAAAACGTTTGGTCGCCGGCCTGAAAAAGGGCCGTTCGACCGGGAAACTGGTCCGTGAAATTTCCGTGGCCGCCAAGATGGGCGGCGCGGATCCTTCGATGAACGCACGGCTCTTCACCGCCGTTGAGAAGGCCAAGAAGGACAGCGTGACCAAGGACGCCATCCAGCGCGCCATCAACAAGGGGGCGGGCATCGGCGACGAAAAACTCATTATGGAGCAGGTGACCTTTGAGGGTTATGCGCCGCACAAGGTACCGCTCATCGTCGAGGTCTATACCGACAACGTGAACCGCACTGCCCCGGAAATCCGGGTGTTGTTCAAAAAGGGCCAGCTCGGTACGGGCGGCAGTAATAAATTTCTGTTCGACCACGTCGGCTTGGTTGAGGCGCATCATCGCGATGCAAACACCGACCGCGAAGCCGCCGCCATTGAGGCTGGCGCGAATGAAGTCGAGCCGCTGACCCACGAGCAGAACGATGACATCCCCGCCGAAGCCGCCGGCGTGCGCTTCATCTGCGACCGCACGGCGGTGCATGCGGTTTCAAGCTGGCTGGGCAAGAATGGCTGGACGGTGGTGACCAGCGAACTGGGCTACGTGCCGAAACAATTTCCCGAACTTACCGACGCGCAGCGCGGCGAGGTGGGTGAATTCTTGCAGACGCTCGACGACCACGACGACGTGCATCGCGTCTGGGCGGCGGTGAAATAACGGAAGCTGAAGCATCAAGTTCCAAACCAGGAGCTCAGGAGCTGGCTAAAAAATAAAACAAACGCCGCGTTGAAGGTTCGCTTCAACGCGGCGATTGCTTTTCAAAAAGAAGAGTTACTTCGCGCCCTGATCAATCCACGCGCGCACCAGGCCGACCTGATCCGCCGTCAGCGGCTTTGGCGGCGGGCCTTGCGGACGCTGGCCGGGACCGCCAGCGGGGCCGTTGGTGCCGTGCATTTCGCCGGGGCCGCCGTCACGATGTTCGCCACCGGGAGGCGGCGGGCCGCCGGGACCGCCGGGGCCGCCGCGCTTGCCACCTCTGGGTTTGGGCGGCATGGCGTTTTCGGGATCCAGCTGCGAAACGGCGATGACCAAGTCGCTCTCCGCGCTCTTGCCGGGTTGCAACACCTTACCTTCTTTGCCGCCTTTGAGTACGCCTTCCAGGGTCGTGAGCCGGAGGCCGGCCTTGGGGCGCTCGGCACCGTGGCAGCGGTTGCAGGAGGCTTCAAAAATCGGTTTGATGTTCTTGTCGAACGTGACGTCCGGCTGGGTGGAGGCGGGCGGAAGTTTGCTGAGGTCAACGGCCGAGACGGTGGAGACGAGCGCGAGCGCTGTCACCGCCGCCAGTCCAAGCGAGGAGAGGGATTTGGTTTGATGGTTCATTTTTAGTCGTAGTTGTTTTATTTTAATTTCAGACGACCCCCGCCCGTAAATATTCACTGGACTCGGGCTTCCGTGAGTCGGCTGGCTGGGGAGATACTGCGTTAGCGCCTCGGCCCAAGGCAAGCGCGGGTTGCAGGCGGGCTTCAGCCACCCAATGATTTCACCAATGCTGCCAGCGGCTTGATGACGGGCTGGTTTGGCCCGGAAACATTGATCTGCGGCAGTTCATGCACGCGCGGCGGTCCAAGTTTTTCGCGGAGGAATTTCAAATTACCCCGGCTCGCGGCATCCGGTTTCGCGGGGGCCATCAGCACCACCTGGGTTTTTGGCGCAAGGCTGCCGGGTAGCGCGGCCAGGGTCAGCAGCACTTGATTGATCGCGCCCAACCGGTTGGGCGCGACCACCACGGGGGCAGCTCGCAAGGCCTTGATCAAATCGCGCGAATCAAAATCCTCGCCCAGCGGACTCAACAAGCCGCCCGCGCCTTCCACGATTAAAACTGGAAACCGTTGCTGCAACCGCCGCGCGGCGGTCACGACCTGTGTGAGCGTCACTTTTCTTCTCTCCGCCCGCGCCGCCAGCAACGGCGACACCGCCGCCCGAAAATGCCAGGGATTGATTTCATCCAAGGTCAACGTGCCACCGAGCGCGGCGTGCAAGGTTTCGGCATCGTCGCGCCCGCCCGAACAGACGGGCTTGAAAGCTCCGACGGAAATTCCCCGGCCGCGAAAATGCCGGACAAGCAAAGCGGCCAGCACGGTTTTGCCCACGCCCGTGTCCGTGCCGGTGATGAAAAGAATCCTTGGTTTCACGCGCAAAAATTCAACGCCCGCGCCGCGCCGCCAGAAATTTTTCGGCGTACTTGCCGAGCAGATCAGCTTCGAGATTCACGGCGTCGCCCACCTGGCGCTCCTGGAGCGCCGTCACCTCGAACGTGTGCGGGATGATCCAGATGCGGAAACTTTTTTTGTTCACGGCCGCAACCGTCAGGCTCATGCCGTCCAATGCGATGGAGCCTTTGGCGATCACGTAGCGCATCACCCCGGGCGGCGCGGCAATGTCGAGCACATGGTCGGCGCCGGATTTTTCCCAGCGAACAATTTTTCCCAGGCCGTCCACATGGCCGGTCACGAAATGCCCGCCCAGTTCGCCGTCCGCCCGCAACGGCCGTTCGAGATTCACCAATGCGTCGGGCTTCGCGAACTGAAAATTGGTCAGTTGCCAGCTCTCCTGTAGCAGATCGAACTGAATCAGTTTTGATTTTCCGCGCGTCGAAATCTTCACGGCGGTGAGGCAGCAGCCGTTCACCGCCACGCTGCCGCCGATTTTCAACCCGCGTCCGCAGAGATTGGCGCGCACGGTCATGGCGATGGACTTCGGCGTGGGCGTGATGCGTTCGATGACCCCGGCTTCTTCGACTATGCCTGTAAACATGCGGTGAAATTAGAGGTGAAACCAAATCGCGTCGAGCCGTGTTTTGCCAACTGCGCCCTGGAATTGTCAACGCTCAGCCACCCGGGCGGTCAGGAACAAATCCTCGCCCAGCTTGCGCCACTCGACCTCGCGAAGTTGGAGAATGTCGCTCAAACTTTTTGCGCCCTCGCCTGCTACGCCTTTGCGCGCGTCTCGTCCACCGAGAATCTTCGGTGCGTAGAAGAACGCGACGCGTTGTGCCAGGCCGCCCAGCAGGAAGGAGGCGTTGACCTCGCCGCCACCTTCGACGAGCAGGCTGGTGACATTTTCCCGGCCAAGTCTTTTCAAGAGCCAGCGCAGATCAATTGGCGATTGGCGATTGCCGATTGGCGATTTGGAAACCGGGGCGATGAGCACATCCACCTGCTTCGCCAAAGCCTCGACACGCTTTTGTGGCGCGCGCTTACTTACGACAACGGTGGTCAACGCCGCCTGCTCATCACCGACCACCTTCGCGGTCAGCGGCGTCCGCGCCAATGAATCCAAAACAATCCGGCGAAGCTGTTTTGCTTTCCGCTTTCCGTTTTCCGCCTTCCGCTTTCTAAACGTCAGGCTCGGATCATCCGCGAGAATCGTATTGATGCCGACCAGGATGGCATCGCTGCCCTGCCGTAATTTCATTCCCTGCGCGCGGGACTGTTCGCCCGTAATCCATTTGGATTCACCGCTGGCCGTCGCGATTTTTCCATCCAAGGTCATCGCCGCCTTCACGGTGACGAACGGGGTGCGATGAACGATCCAGTGGTTGAAGGATTCATTCAACCTGCCGCACTCTTCCCCCAGCAGCGCGTGAACGACTTCAATCCCTGCCCCTTTCAAGATCTGGAAACCTTTGCCCGCGTGTTTGGGATTCGGATCCGTCGCGCCGATGACCACGCGCCGGATGCCTGCGGCTTTGATGGCTTCCGTGCAGGGCGGCGTGCGGCCGTGCGTGCAGCAGGGTTCAAGCGTGACGTAGAGCGTCGCTCCTTTGGAATTGTGGCCGCGCTTCTGAGCGGAGCGGAGTGCCTGGATTTCTGCGTGCGGTCCGCCAGCCGGTGCGGTCCGCCCGCGCCCGATGATTTGGCCGCCTTTCACCAGCAGAGCGCCCACGGTCGGATTAGGCGAAGTAGCTCCAAGACCGTGGCGGGCGAGTCGGAGAGCTTGTCGGAGGAAGTCGGTGTCGGTCATTTCGAGGGCAAGGATAGCGGCCGCATTGAAGACGCGCAAACCCCGCGTTAAACCGGGATTGGTTCAATTCGAAGCACCGAAGATTTCACGCAGCCGCTGCTGGCGATGTTGGAAGATGCGTTCGACATCACGCCGGACAAACAGCCAGTTCATCAACGCGCCGCCGCGCGGGCGATAGCGGACATCGTCATGGCAGAGTGTGCCGCCAGCTCCCTCTTCAAACGTGTGCGTGTGATGCCACAGCGTGTACGGCCCGTTGAGCTGCACGTCCACGAACTTATGCGGTGGCTGCCACTCGGTAATTTCCGTTCGCCAACTGATGGGAATTCCGTGGACGCGAATCCGGTAATCAATCAGCGCACCCAGCCGGATCACCACGGGTCTGGGCGTGAGCACTTCAAAATTCACCCAGGGCGGTGTGATCGCCTCCAAATTCTGCACGTCCGAAAAAAACAGAAACACCTCGGCACGCAGACGCGGCAGCCAAAGCTCGGTGTGCAGGGTGAATTCTTTCATGGCCGCTAGAGCTTCGTCTTGATGCCGCAGGCCCGCAGCGCGCACCAACCGCGCAGCGCTTCAAATAAAACAAAACCGCCGGAGGCCACGAGCACCATGCCGAGCCAGATCGAAACGCCGCACGCAAACCATGCGCCCACGAATAATCCAACCGCCCCGAGTCCGCGCACGAGCCGGCCCTGGTTGGTAATGTTGCGGACGAAAATTGGCTTCATCGTTTTAATTTCCTGGCAGGTTTGCGGAGCTCATCCAGCGTCGCGCACAAATGCGCGAGATCCCTGATTTGCAGCGCGCCGATTTCGTCCAGTGCCTCGCGATAACCTGACATGGCGCGGCCGCCCACCAGCAAAGTTGTTTCGCCAGGCAGCAGGGCGCGGAGGCGGGTGAGTTCGCCTTCCAACCGGGAATCGTCTTCCGGATAAACCACGCTTAGGGCCACGGCGCGCGCGCGATTTTGTTTTGCCGCGCCGGCGATTTCGGCCGCCGGCAGGCTTGCGCCGAGATAGGTGACCTGCCAGCCGAGGTTCGCCGCTGCCGCGCCAACCAGCAGCGCGCCCAACTCGTGCAACTGTCCGGTCGGAGTCGCCACCACCAGCACGGGCGCGTTCTCTGCCCCGGCAAAAGGCTTGGCCGCGTGCCCGAGAAAAATGCGGATGACCGCGCTGGCAAAATGTTCGTGCGCCGCCGTGATGCTGCCGTCGCGCCACAGCTCGCCGATGGTCTGTGCCAGCGGCGCCACCACGCGTTGCAACAATCCCTGGGCGCCGAGTGCCGTCGCCGCGCGCTTGACCGTGTCCTCCAACCGGGGCGAATCCAACGACTTCACCGCCGCCACGCACTCGTCCAGGTAGGGCAGGCTGCTCGACGCATTTGTCTGGGTGCGCAACGCACTGGGGCTGGCC
>JANYDP010000579.1 GCA_025363535.1 Verrucomicrobiota bacterium
CCGACGCGCTCACGCCGGAAGAATACCTTCAGCAAGTTGTCGCGCATTTTCACGTCGCGCCACGGTTCACAAAAATTTTTAACCATTCCATCAACGCCAACGTGCCTTGCCCGAAGCAGCGCATGACATCTTGGGCAGCCAAATTGGATCAGCTTTCGCACGAGCAGGAAGTGTTATTTATCCAATCGGCAGGCAACCAGCATCGTTTCGGCAATGGAGATGAGGCGAACACAGGTTTGAGCGCGCATCTGGACGCAGGCAGGCAGCCGCCAGAACATCAAATGGAAGCTTCAATGCGCGTTGCCAATCCGGCACAAAGTCTCCACGCGCTGACAGTAGGTTCAGTCAGCGGCGCGGTTTTTGAGGACGCAAACGCGCGGTCGTTTGCAACAGGAGAACATCAGCCTTCTGGTTTCAGCCGCGCCGGTTACGGTGAGCCGTGGTCGGTCGTGAAGCCAGAAGTCGTTGAGATTGGTGGCGACCTGGTTTATTCCAAAAACCCGCCTCGCCTCATCCGGCGACACCCGGCAGTCGCCGTCGAATTACTCAATTCCACCATGCACAGTGCGCCAGCCTATTCCAAAGATGGGGCGGGAACGTCGTTTGCCGCGCCGAAGGTGGCTCACATCGCCGCGCATATTCAAAAAAATTCCCCGCTGCGTCGCCTTTGCTTTACCGTGCGTTGATTGTGCAAAGCGCCCGCTGGCCGGGCTGGGCTGAAAACGAACCAAACAAAGACAAAGTGCTCAAATTGATTGGTTACGGACTTCCTTCATTGGAAAAAGCCACTTCCAATTCCGAGGGACGCGTCACCCTGATTACCCCGGACGCGGTGGAACTTCCGAGCAAGAAACTGCATCTTTACACGATCAGGATTCCCGAAGAATTGCGAAACGCTGCGCTGGAAGCACGGATTCGGATAGACGTGACGCTCGCATATACGGCGTTGCCGCGACGAACCCGCGCCCGCCGCACAGGATATTTGGAAACATGGCTCGATTGGGAAACCAGCAAACTTGGTGAGCCAATGGAAGCTTTTTTAGCGCGGATGCAAAATGGCGGGGCATCCGCACACGAAGAATTTCCGTGGGTGTTGCACAAACGCGAGGATTGGGGAGAAGCCCAGGAGACCAGCCGGAATCGCGGTTCGGTGCAAAAAGATTGGGCGATCTTTGATTCTTACAACCTGCCGGAAGAATTTGCAATCGCGGTTCGTTCTCATATCGGCTGGAATCATTTAGACGGTGCAGGCACGGCTCGCTATTGCCTCGCCGTGTCCTTTGAAGTGATGCAGGGCGAAGTGCCAATCTACGCGATGATTGAGTCTGAAATTGAGGTGGAAGAAGCGGAAACCAAAATCAAAATCCAGACTTAAAGTTTTCTCACGCCACCGCTTTTATGAGCTTCATCGAATCTGTCGTCGAAGACGCCACGCTTTCATGGTTCGGTGAATTGGGTTATTCGTTGCTGCACGGTCAGGTAATTGCCCCCGGCGAAGCCGCCGCCGAGCGCACCAGTTTTGGCGAGGCGTTTTTGCCGGAACGCTTGCGCGCCGCGTTGCGGAAGTTAAATCCAAAACTTCCAGCGGAAGCACTGGACGAAGCCTTTCGCAAAATCACCATCCCGCAGCACCCATCCCACATCGCCAGCAATCGCTCGTTCCATCGGTTGCTCGTGGACGGCATCGCCGTCGAATGTCGCCGTAAAGACGGCAGCATCGGCGCGGAAATTGTCCGGCTGATTGATTTTGCCGACGTGGACAATAATGACTGGCTCGTGGTGAATCAGTTCACGGTGATCGAAGGCCAGCATAACCGCCGCCCCGACGTGGTGATTTTCATCAACGGTTTGCCGCTGGGCGTGATTGAGTTGAAAAATGCGGCGGACGAAAACGCCGACATCTGGCAGGCGTTCGCGCAGTTCCAAACTTACAAACAGCAAATCCCGGCGCTGTTCATGCACAACGCCGTGCTGATTATTTCCGACGGACTTGAAGCGCGCATCGGCACAATCAGCGCGGACAAGGAACGCTTCATGCCTTGGCGCACTATTGACGGCGAGACCGTCGCGCCCGCCACCATGCCGCAACTTGAAGTGTTGTTGCGCGGCGTGTTCAACAAGCGTCGGTTTCTTGATCTCGTCCGGCATTTTGTCGTATTCGAGGACGACGGCGGTAATGTCGTCATCAAAAAACTGGCGGGCTATCACCAGTTCCACGCCGTCAACATCGCGGTCGCCGAAACCATCCGCGCCGCCGGTGAAGGTGCGATGGCGTTGAAAGAAACCAGCGCCGGTTACTTCGCCAAGAAACAGCCCGGCGGCGAAAC
>JANYDP010000030.1 GCA_025363535.1 Verrucomicrobiota bacterium
CTCTTCGTCGGCATGATCATCTGCCTCTACGGCACCACGCAGATCGTATGGGCGTTAAAACTTCCCCTGCGCAACGCGGCCCTGGTAAAGGTGAGCAGCCAGCAAAAAGCCGTGGTGCGTTTCGGCGGCAACAACGTGGCCGTATTTGAACCGCCCACCAACCGCTTCGGCCCGCTCTACCTCGGCACCAACCGGTTCGTGGAAATCCAGATTGAACCCGTGCTGGTCGGCACCAATGTTTTTCTCAACGCACGCGTTGAACAGAATCCACCGGAGGAAACCGCCCTGAGCACCGCAACTGATCTGGTTTACCTCGATCCGGCGGCGCCGTTCATGTCGTCCTTGAGTCTCGCGTTTTATGGCGGGATTTTGCTCGGAGCGCCGTTCATTTTTTACTTTCTCGCGCAGTTCATCCTGCCAGCACTGCGGGTAAAGGAAAAAAAATACGTGCTGCGCGCGTGCCTCGTCGGGGTCGGGTTGTTCATGGCTGGTGTGGCCTTCTGCTATTTCTTCGTGCTGGCGCGGGCCTTGAAATACGCCGAGGCGTGGGCCAACTGGATGGGCGTGAAGGTGCCGGAATGGCGGGCCGAAACGTATTTCAGCTTTGTGACCAAGTTCATGCTCGGCATGGGCCTGGGGTTTGAACTGCCCGTGGTGCTGCTGGCGCTGGTGAAGATCGGCATCCTGGATTACGCCAAGCTCGCCGCCATGCGCCGCTACATGGTTGTCATCAATCTCGTCCTCGGCGCGTTGCTGACGACGCCGGAGGTTTTCACGCAGGTCGTCATGGCGATTGTGCTCCAGGTGCTTTACGAAATCAGCGTGTGGATCGCCTGGTATTGGGAGCGGCAGGCACGCAAACGCGGCGATTCGTAAATTGAAAACGCACTTTACAAGCCATTGAATCGCGCTAATCTGCGAACAATAAATCAACACATTATGCGAAACACATTTTCATTCCTCGGGCTGACCGTCCTGCTCGGCGTGCTGGCCACCGGGTGCGCCAACATGGAAAACAAAATGGGCCGCGGCCTGAGCAACACCGGCGAAATCTTCCGCGGTGGCGAATACCGCCGCACGATTGAACAAACCGCCCTGTTTGAGACCCCGGATCAGGCCTACACGACCGGCGCGCTGCGCGGCATCCATCGCACCATGGCCCGCACCGGCATCGGCCTCTACGAAATCCTGACCTTCCCCTTCCCGCCGTATCGTCCGGTGTTCACCAAGCACTTTGCGCCCAACCCGGTTTACCCCGACAACTACACGCCCAACCTGATCGAGGATTCCATGTTTGCCACCGACACCTACACCGGCTTCAGCGGTGGCGACACGCTGCCGTTCGTGCCGGGCAGCCGCTTTCAGATTTTTGAAACCCGCTGACCGTTGTTAACTAATCTGCCGCGCGCCAACGTCACTGTTGGCGCGTTTTTTATGACGCTCACCAAACCATCCCACTGCAAGGTCAATCTCCTGCTCAACATCCTCGGCAAGCGCGCCGACGGCTTCCACGCCCTCGAAACCGTCATGCACCCCGTCAACGTTTGCGATGAACTGACCTTCACCCACGCGACCAGCGGACTCTCCCTGACGTGCAGCGACGCCACCTTGCCGGTGGATGCAGGCAACCTGGTGCATCGTGCGGCAACCCAGTTTTTCCAAAAGGCAAACATCCCGGGCGGCGTCAAAATTCATCTCGAGAAAAAACTTCCGCTCGCGGCCGGCCTCGGTGGCGGCAGTGGCAACGCCGCCATCACACTGCTCGGCCTCAATGAAATATTCGGCCAGCCGCTCGCCGCGCCCGCGCTCCACGAAATCGCGGCGGCGCTTGGTTCGGATATTCCGTTCTTCTTGCAAACCAAACCCGCGCTGGCCACGGGTCGCGGCGAACACATCCAGCCGTTGGAATTTTTTCCCGCCCTGCGCGGAATGTCGTTCCTGCTGATTCATCCGGGCTTCGGCATTTCGACGGCCTGGTCGTATCAAACCCTCGCCAAATTTTCCACGGCCTTGAACGGCACGCCCGGCCGCGCGCAGCAGTTGGTTTCACTTTTGCAGACCGATGATTTAAAAATGGCGGGAACAGAATTTTACAATTCACTGGAAGCTCCCGCGCTGGAAAAATTCCCCATCCTTGCGGTGTATCAGGAATTCCTGCGAGCAAACGGGGCCGCCGTCGCGCTCATGTCCGGCAGCGGTTCCACCACCTTTGCCATTGTGCCCAATCAGGCCGTAGCGGAACAATTGGCGGAAAAGTTCAAAGGCAAGTTTGGGTCCGCCTGCTGGACAGCCGTCGTTCCAACCCACCCGGACTGAAGTCCACCGGCGCGGCGCTGTGGTTCTGAAACGCCACAGTTCGTATTGCCATTACCCGCCGCGCTTTCTAAATTTCACCGCATGATTCGCCTGGTTTTGTTCGATATTGACGGCACGCTCGTTCAGACGGGCGGGGCCGGTATGAAAGCCTTTACCAGGGCTTTTGCCGGGGAATTCAACGCCCACGAGGGATCGGAACGGATGAAGTTCGCCGGCCGCACCGACGTGAGCCTCGTGCGCGAGTTTTTCAAAATTCACGCCATCGCGGAGACTTCGGAAAACTTTGCGCGGTTCTTCGGACGCTACGTTTTCTGGCTCGACCATTTCCTCGGCCACAGCCAAACCCAGACTTGTCCCGGCGTCTGGGAAATGCTGGCCGACATCAAATCACTGCCGCAGCCGCCGTTGCTCGGCCTGCTCACCGGCAACATCGTGCTCGGCGCGGAAATCAAACTGCGGCACTTCGATTTGTGGAAGGAATTTTCCACCGGCGCATTTGCGGACGATCACGAGAACCGCGATGAAATTGCCGCCGTGGCGAAGCAGCGCGGCGACCGGGCGCTGGGCAAAAAACTGCGGGGCGAAGAAGTGCTGGTCATCGGCGACACGCCGCTGGACATCCGGTGCGGGCGGGCCATCGGCGCGAAAGTCCTGGCCGTGGCCACCGGCGGCGCGACGCTCGGGGAATTGCGGCAACACCAGCCCGATTGGACGGTGCATGATCTGCGGGGGATTACGGCGAGAGAGGTTTGTTCGTGAAACGTGAGGGGTGAAAACTCCTCTTCATGTTCTACACCTCACATTTCTCGCTCAATGCGCGTGGCAACCACCGCCACAGCAATGCCCGCCGCCCTTGGGTTTGCCAGAAGCCGGGGCCGCCGTGCCAGCGCCGCTGGCAGCGAAGGTGGAAAACTTCTTCTCGATCTTGGGCGAGCCACAGTGTGGACACTTGGTGCCCGTCCAATCGCTGGAGCGGACGAGGATTTCGCTGTCCTGCTCGCACTTCCCGCAATGAAATTCATAAATCGGCATGGGTGGAAAATAATTCTTTTCCCCGGCCGGTTCAAGCGCTCCCGTGGGCGGGTGAGGCTGCGCGGCGGCCGGGCTTTTCTACCAGCGCCTGGAATCCAGAAGCAGCAACTGTTCGGGCAGATAGTCGGGCGGCATGGCGTGCAGCGGAAAATTATCCGGCACTTCCTTTGCAATCAGACACTGCGTGATGAACGTGCCCCAACTATTTTCAGCCGGACGGATCCAGTCCGTCAAAAACCGGCCATCCAATGTCAGCGGCGTCAGGTACAGCGCGGCAAGGGGTTTCAATTCGTTGATGGAATAAAAATCTTCATGCGCGTTGGCCACGCCCGCCCGCGGCTCCACGTTCAAACTGAGCCATACGGCCTGGCGGTTGCCATACCACGCGACCGCCCATGGAATATCGCTCATCATCCATTCGTTTTCCTTGAGCAGCCCCGCCGATTGCTGAATCACCAAGGGATGATACGGCGGATACACCACCGGCGACGTCCGACCAAATAGCAGGGACGAAAACAGCGGCAGACAAACCAGCACGCCCAGCAGGCCTTGCGAATAAATCCGCAGTTCCACCGCCGGAAACTGGATCTGGTCCAGCAGCACAAAAAACATCGCCACGCCGAAGATCACGACCAGCGGCAGCAGCAGCACGAGCAGGTTTTCCGAATTGATCCCCGGCGAATCCGCCGTCAACTGCGTGCGGCCCAACGCCTGCACCGCCAGCAGCACGCCGAAACTCAACAGCAGAAAGTGCCGCAACCGCCGCAGCGACGGCTTGCGAAAGCCCACCATCAGGCCGGACACAAAGAACACCGTGAGCCAGGCGCTGCCGCCCAGTTCAAAGAGATTTTTTTCAACCACTTCGCGGGCGTTCGCAAAAAGTTTCTGGCCCAACAGCGACGGGTAAACCTGCACCGTCGGATTCAACGACCGCTCCAACCGATGGCCGGGAAACACCGCCGTGCCTTCGAGGATTTTGCAGGAGGCCGTTCCAAACGGGACGCCGGACAAGTTATAGTTTCGGATCAGCCACGGCCCCATGACCAGCACCAGTCCCGCGACCACGGCCAGACCGACCGGCACCGCCTGGCCGCGCGCATAGATTGCCAGCCAGATCAGTACCGGCACGATCAGGAGCGCAAACGCGTAGCTGGTCAGGCCGCCGAGACCGAGGAGCAATCCCACCGCCGCGCCCAGCAGCAGCAGTCCGGACCGGCCCCGGCGCGGTTCTTCGAGTTCACTTTCCAACCACGTCAGGCACCAGACCAGGCCCATGAAAATTAACAGCAGCAACATCGTCGGCAGACCGGACACGCTGAACTTCCAGAGCAGTTCCGTGCCGAATAAAATAAATGCCGCCGTCCACGCCACCGCCGCGTCGAACAAACGGCGCGCCCACCAGAACGCCAGCAGCACGACCAGCACGAGCAGCCCCTGGTTGAAAACGGCGATCACAAAATCCGGCTGATGCCGCCAGAACATCCGCCCGCCGGAAGCATCCCCCGGATCCACCACGCTCCAGAAGGGGGTTTTCAAGTCCACCTTGAAATGGAATGGAAAAACTTTCATCACGCCCGCGAGCACCAGCGGATAAAGCGGCGGATTGGAAATGTCCGGCACCGGCGCGTGGAGCAGCGCGGTGGCGGAGCTGTTGGTCGCATCGGTGTTCCCGGCTGTCCGCTGCAACAAGAACAAACTGAACGGCCGGATGAATTGCGTGGTGTAACCCTTGCCGGTGGCGAGGTTGCGCGCGAGTTGTGCCGCATCCATGCCTTCCTGCGTAGTCTGGTTTTTGTACCCGTTCAAATCGTAGATCAGCGCCAGCAGCGTCACGCACAGAAAGACCAGCACGTAGCGGAGCGCGCGCGACGCGCCAACCGCGTCAATCAGATGAATAATTTTTTGCATGAGCGGTCAGTGATTTTCCAATTGGTAAGTGTGCAGTTTGCGGTGCAAGGTCCGGCGGCTGATGCCAAGAATCTGCGCCGCGCGGGTGCGATGTCCCTTTGTGTCTTCCAACGCCCGGATAATCATCTGCTTTTCCGCCTCGGCCATCGTCAGATCGTTGCGGGCCAGAATGCGCCGCGCTTCGGAACCGCCGGGCGTCACCAGACCGCGCACGGATTCCGGCAGGTCGCGCGCGGTGATTTTTTCGCCGCGACACAAAACGACCGCGCGCTCGATGGCCGACCGCAGTTCGCGGACATTGCCCGGCCACGCGTGTTTCATCAGCAAGTCCAAGACGTCCGGCGCAAAATCCTTTACCGTCTTGTCGTTCTCCTTGGCGAACTCGCGGAGGAAATTCTGCGCCAGCAGCGGCACGTCGCCCGCCCGCTCGCGCAACGACGGGAGTTTGATCGGCACCACGCTGAGACGGAAAAACAAATCCTCGCGAAAGGTTCCGGCCTGCACCATCGCCTCCAGATTTTTGTTCGTGGCCGCGATCAGCCGCACATCGGCGGTCAGCGTTTTGTTGGAACCGACGCGTTCGTAGGTGCGTTCGCCGAGGAACCGCAGCAGCTTGATCTGGATCGCGGCGTCAATCTCGCCGATCTCGTCGAGAAACAAGGTGCCGCCCTGCGCCTGCTCAATGCGCCCAATACGCCGTTCGTGCGCGCCGGTGAACGCACCCTTCTCGTGGCCGAACAATTCGCTCTCCAGCAGCGCCGGCGACAGCGCAGCGCAATGCACGCTGACCAGCGGATGCTTTGCGCGCGGGCTGAGTTGATGAATCGCTTTCGCGATGAGTTCCTTGCCCGTGCCGCTCTGGCCTTGCAGCAATACGGTGGTGCGCGCGGGCGCGACCTGCTGCACGATTTCAAAAACCTCCTGCATCGCCAGCGACTGGCCGATGATGTTTTCCAGCCCGAACTTGGCGTCGAGTTGCTGATGGAGCGAAACATTTTCCACTTCGAGCTTCTGCTGGCGCAAGGCGCGGGCGATGCGCATTTCCAGCTCGTCAATTTGCAGCCGGCCTTTCGCGATGTAATCATCCGCGCCGCGCTTCATGGCCTCGACCGCGATTTCCTCCGAACCGTAGGCGGTCATCAGGATGCAGACCGGCGGTTTGGAAAGCGACTTGGCGCGGGTGATCAACTTCAAGCCGTCCTCGTTTGGCAGCCGAAAATCCGTGAGCATCACGTCGAAACGCTCGCGTTCCAGCAGGCCGAACGCCGCCTGCGCGTCTTCGGCCACATAGACATCGTAACGATCCTCGAGCGCGGCGCGCAGGCCGTCGCGCGTGGGTTTTTCGTCGTCCACAATCAGCAGGGTCGGTTGTTCGGTCATGGCTTGGCCTCCGGAGTTTGGGCGGCGAGCAGGCGCGGCTTGCGTTCGTGCAACGGCAGCCAGATGCGGAAACTGGTGCCGCGGCCGGGGCGGCTTTCCAGTTCGATGCGGCCGCCGTGGGTTCGCACGATGCGCTGCACGATCATCAGGCCGAGGCCGGTGCCTTTTTTCTTGGTGGTGTAGAAGGGTTCAAAAATCTGGTTGAGCTGTTCCTGCGGAATGCCGCCGCCGTTGTCGGCCACGCGGACCCAGACGCCGTCCGAACCCTCGCCGGTCTGCAAGGTGAGCGTGCCGTTCCTGGTCATGGCCTGCATCGCGTTCTTGATGAGGTTGACCAGCACCTGCTGGATTTGCACGGCGTCAATCGGCGAGAGCGGCAGGCCGGGCGCGAGTTTTTTCTTCACGCTCAGGCCGCGGTTGTCGAGTTCGGGACGCAACAGTTCGAGGGTTTTTTCCACGACATCGTTGAGCGAGCCCGGCTGCAACTGCGGCGGCACCGGGCGGATGGCCTGCAAAAACTGCGTGATGATGTAGTCGAGCCGGTGGATCTCGCCCTTGGCCACGGCGAGATATTCTTCCAGCTTGCCCGCGACTTCAGCGGTGTCGGCGGGGGATTTTGTGG
>JANYDP010000050.1 GCA_025363535.1 Verrucomicrobiota bacterium
GCTGGTTGTCGCGCACGCCGGAGACCATCGTCAAATCGCGCAAGCGGACGCCATTGGCAGAAGCGGCCAGCGTCAGGGCAAAACCCAGCAGCGCGGCCAAGGCGCTGGCGGTGGTGTTGAAGCCGCGGTGGTGGTGATAAATGTGTGGCTCGGCGCGCACGTCGCCGATCTGCAA
Source organism: Verrucomicrobiota bacterium (assembly GCA_025363535.1). Taxonomy (GTDB): domain Bacteria; phylum Verrucomicrobiota; class Verrucomicrobiia; order Limisphaerales; family CAIQOK01; genus CAIQOK01. The sequence goes on from JANYDP010000050.1 coordinate 176, forward strand.
AATGCTGCCGAAAATTTTGCGCAGGCAATGGAGGATGATTTTGCGCGGTGGTTCCGGCTTGGGCAGTGCGGCCTGGTTGCTACCGCAACCGACGCGGGGTTTGAGGTGGCGAGGTACGAGTGGCATGGATCAAAACGGGGTGAGCTTGTCCCAAATCTTGGTGAACCAGCCCTTGCGCTGCACGTCGTCAATGCTGCCCTTGGAATTAATCTCCACCTTGGCGTCAGCAATGTTGTAGCTGAAGACGGTGTTGGCGGCGCTGACATCTTCCGAGCGAACAACGCCGTGCAAGATGACGACCTGATGTTCGCCGCTGAATGACGTTTCACGTCGGCCTTCGATGACAAGGTTTTTGTTGGGCAACACGTCAAGCACCTTGACCGCCACGCTGGCGACGATCTTCTGGGAGTTGTTGACCGAGCCGCTGCCGGCGAAAGTATTCTTTGCGCTATACTTCAACGCGGGCATCTGTCCGCCCTTCGACAGCAGCGCGCCGGCACCGCTGGCGCCCGCGCCGTAGAGGAAAGTCGAGACGCTCGCATCCACGCCGTTGTCCTTGGAAGTGGCAGACTTGTTGTCTTTGGCCGCCGTGGTGGATTCCTGCACGAGGATCGTGAGGATGTCGCCTGGGCTGGTGGCGCGCTTGTCGGCGAACATGGGTTTCGACGTGTCGTCGCGCCAGAGCGATTGGGCGGCGGCGGGCATTGTCGTCAGCGTGGTGAATGTGAGGGCCAAAATTCCAAATTCCAAATTCCAAATTCCCAGTTCGGAGAAGGTGGGCAATTTTTTCGCCCGCGCGGCGACGGGATTGTTTTTGGAACTTGGAACTTGGATTTTGGAATTTCCTTTTTCGGTGCGCATAAATTTTTACAGCGTGATGAGGAGCGTTTGTTCGTTGACGACCTTGCCGCTGACATCGCGGCGGGTGAGGGGATTGCGGGCGCGTACAATCTGGCCGGGTGCGCCGTCTTCCAACACTTCCACCTTCATGGTGATGGCGAGCGAGCCGTCTTGCAGCACGGCCTGCGCGATCTGGCCGCGATGCACGACCTTGCGCGGCTTCAAGGTGCGGGCGAGCAAAATGTTCCCCGCCAGGATCGGCTCGGAAAATTCCAGTGAGCCTTCGGGCGCCACAAAATCAGCGAGCGCTTCCCGCACGGCCAAAACATCGCGGCGTTCGCGGATGACATCGGCGGTGTCGAGCGATTCGCTGCGGCGGATCGGGGAATGGGCAACCCAGACTTCGCGCCAGACATGCGCTTGAAAACTAGCCTGCCAGACGCCGAGACCTTCGCGCGCGGTGCGGAGTTCAAAGCGGACGACGAACGCCGCCGTGACGCCGGCCGTGGGCTGTTCGAGAATTTTCAACGTGAGCGGTTCCTCGGGGAGATTCAATTCCGCCCACGGCCGCGTGGGGCGTAGTTCAAGTTCGCCTTTGTCTTTGACACAATCGCGCTGGAGCGTTTCAGTGACGAGGTTCAGCAAATCGGCTTCGGTGAAGGCGTGAGTACGGCGGGTGATACGGATGGTTTCCGGGCCGCTCCAGTTGGAGAGGGACAAGTCGGAACCGGCGGCGCGCAACCGGGTGGAGATTTGTTCGCGGTTCAGTGTGGAGGTTTTTCCAAACGCCGGCGAATCCCCGAGCCGCAAGGCCGGCAAGGCTTCGCGGGTGTCCGCGATTTGATTCAGAAAAATCCCCGTGCTGTCGGCGGCAACGGTGGCGCGGAGCTGGAAATTCGAGGGTTCGACCGCTGGCGCGGGAAACACAAACCCTCCACACAGGCAACCAAAAAGGAAAACTAGGAGGAAAAACCTTTTCGGCCAACGCGGGAGTAATTCGCGTTGCCTGTGGAAAGAATGGAAAACATCGAACGTTGAACATTGCACATTGAACATTGAACGCGGGAAGCGCATGTCCGCGTTTCTTACTTGTGCGTTCGAGGTTCGAGGTTCGAGGTTTGAGGTTGATTTCATCCTGGCTTAACGGTGCATGTTGTTGCTCTGCTGCATCATTTCGTCGGCGGCCTGCACAGCCTTGGAGTTCACCTCGTACGCGCGCTGAGCCAGGATTAGGTTCACCATTTCCTCGACGACCTGGACGTTGGAAAGCTCGAGCGAGCCTTGCTGGAGTTCGCCGAATCCATTCTGGCCGGGATTGCCGAGTTCGGCGGTGCCGGAGGCGGATGTTTCCTTGTAGAGATTGTGACCCATCGCATCGAGTCCGCCGGGGTTGTTGAAACGGGAAAGTTGAAGCTGGAAATTTGTCGCACCCGAGGCGGTGTTGTACGTGCCGGCACCCGAGGCGGAGATGGTGATGTTGGTGGTGCCGGCGGGCACGGGTTGAAAACCGCCCTGCAACGGATAGCCGTCGTTGGTGACGATGCGGCCGGAGGAATCCGTCTTGAACGCGCCGTCACGCGTGTAGGCCAGCGAGCCGTCGGGCATCTGCACTTGAAAAAAACCCTCGCCCTGGATGGCCACGTTCAAGTTTTCACCGGTGTGCGTCAGGTCGCCGGCGGTGAAAACGCGGCTGGTGGAAATGGGCACGGAGCCTTGGCCGATTTGCAGGCTGGCGGGCAGTTGATCGCCGCCGCCCTGATCCGCGCCGGCGGAACGGGTGGTCTGGTAGAGCAGATCCTGGAATTCCAGCTTGCTCTTTTTGTAGCCGGTGGTGTTGACGTTGGCCAGGTTGTTGGAGATGACGTCGAGGTTCATCTGCTGGGACTGCATCCCGGCGGCGGCGGAGTAGAGGGCGCGTAGCATGAGAATTAATTCGTGAGACGTGAAACGGGAGGCGTGAAATACCCGGCTGACTTTGGACTTTGGACTTTGGACTTTGGATTCATGTTAGCTCGGGGTGCCCAGTTCGGTGATCGTGCGGCCCATGCGGTCGTCCTGCATCTGGATGATTTTCTGGTTGGCTTCAAACGCGCGCATGGCCGTGATCAGCCCGGCCATCTCGGTGGTGGTGGAAATGTTGGACGCCTCCACGAAGCCCTGCCGTACCTGGGTGGCCGGCGTGGCGCTGGGGGTTAATTGCGGATTGTCCGCCCGGTACAAACCGCTGCCGAGCGGGGTGAGCAGTTTCGGATTGGTGAACTCGACCAGCTTCAGTCGGCCCTTGATCTCGCCGCCCTGGCTGATCTCGCCGTTGGCGGAAATGGTCAGCGCGTGATTGTTCGCCGGGTCCACCGAGGCGGGCGCGCCCTCACCGGCAACGCTGTAACCTTGCTTGGTGATGAGCTGGCCCCGGGAGTTCAGATGAAACTCACCGTCGCGAGTGTAGGCCCGCTCGCCGTTGGGCAGTTGCACTTCAAAGAATCCCTTGCCTTCCAGGCCGAAGTCGAGGGGGTTGCCGGTGGACTTGAGTTCGCCCGGAGTAAAGTTGATGCCGGTGCTGGCGGAAGGAATGACAAATTTGGAGCCCGCTTGAACGGAGGAAAATGACACGTCGCGGCTGCGGGCGCCGGGCGTGGAGCTGGCGGCGAGATTTTCCGAGATCATGTCCTGCCAGCGCGCATTGGCGTTCATCGCAGCGGCGGCCTGATAAAGACTGACATTCATTCACGGCTTACCTAGCAACGCCTGTACCATGAAGTATTTGCCTGTATTTGGCGGTGCCAGGCGGTAAATGGGGGAACAAATTTCCGGGTGAAAGCAGAAGTTGCCGGGTGCGGGGTGAAACGTGAGGCGTGCGGGGAACTCAGCATTTCAGTTTCACGTTTCACGAAAACTACGCGGGGGGAGCAGAGCGAAGAGCCAGCGGGTAATTTCGTAACCGCACTTTCCCGACACTGCTCAGTAAATGCACGCCAGATCAATCACCTGCCCGCAGCCGCAGTGGATGCGGATGCCGGTGACTTGATCGCCCTCGCGCTGGATGGATACGCGCGGATCGCAGGGCTGGGTACCGTGGCCGGTGTGGCTGGTGGTGGGTGCTGCGGTGGGCAGGGGTTTGAAGGATTGCGTGTGGCCGGGCTGCGAGAGGACGCTGACCAACTGCTCCGCCGATTCCCCGCGCCGGACGGAGGCGGCGGTGAGCGGCACGAAGGGTTGATCAGTTGGCGTGGTTGTCATTGGCAACGGTGGTGGTGGCGGCGGTCACGGCCGCGGTGGATTCTTTCAAGCGCAGCAGCACGGTGACGCGGCGGTTGACGTCGGACGTGGCCGGCGCGTCGGGCATCGGCGCGGTGTCTGCGTAGCCCGACACCTTGAAAATCTGGGTGCTCACCACGCCGCTCTGGATCAACTGGCGGCGCGCGGCGTTGGCGCGCTCGGTGGAAATTTCCCACGAACGCTTGGGTGCGCCACCGTCCGTCGCAGCGGTTTCGGTGTGGCCTTCCAGTTCGATTTTGAACGTGGTGTAGCGCGCAATCTCCCAGGCGAGCGTGGAAAAAATCCAGGTGCCGTACGGCGTGAACGTGTCGCTGTCCGGCTCGAACACCGGCTTCTGCGCGCGGTCGAAGACGTTGATGCGCAGGCCGTCCGAACTCACGTCAATCTTGACGGTCGTCTTCTCCTCGTCCTGCTGCTGCATGATCTTCGCGAGATCCTCGCTGATGTGCTTCATGATCTCGATCTCGACGGCGGTGGCGGAATTAAACTGCCCCTGGGAGGTGGCTTTCATGCCGTCCGAGGTGTTGTCGCTTTCGATGATGCCGGTGGACTGCTTGGTGACGGAGGAGAAGGGATTGCGAAACGCGCGCTCGACGGAGTCCTTGATCTTCTGATCCTGCGAGGTGAGCCACAGGCAGAGGAAGAGCGCCATCATCGCCGTGACGAAATCGGCGTAGGCGACTTTCCAGGATCCACCGTGATGGCCGCCTTTTTTGCTCATCTTAAAAATGCCAAAGGCTGAAAGCTGACAAGCTGACAAGCTGAAATGATTTCGGCCTTTCGGAATTTCAGCATTTCAGTGTTTCCCTTGCTCATTTGCCGGCGGGTTTGAGGGCCTTGAACATTTTTTCCAGTTCGTCGGCGGTGGGGCGCATGTCGGTGGCCAGGCCGCGCCGGCCCAGTTCCACAGCGGTCACGGGGGCCATGCCGCCGGCGAAACCGGTCACGCACGCCACGATGCACTTGGTGTAATCCAGTTCCGCCGTGCCGATAAATTCCATGTTCGTCGCCAACGGGCCGAGATAACCGTACGACACGAGAATCCCGAGAAAGGTTCCGACCAGTGCGGCGGCGACGTGTTCACCGATCATCTCCACGGGACCGGAAATGGAAGCCATCGTGATGACAATGCCCAGGACGGCCGCAACAATGCCGAAGCCCGGCATGGCGTCGCCGGTCTTGGTCAGGACGCTGACGGGCGCGTGATGTTCCTCTTCCATGCGGGCCACTTCGACATCGAGCAGCACGCGCAACTGGTCGGGCTTGATCTTGCCGTCAATGATCGGGCGGAGTGCGCCGCACAAAAACTCCATCGCGTGATGGTTGGCGCTGAACTTGGGATAGCGTGAGAAGATGGAGCTTTTGGCGGGTTCCATGACGTGTTCTTCCAGCGCGATCATGCCGTTGCGCCGGCCGAGCAGGAACAATTCGTACAGCACCTTGAGCAATTCCTCGTAGGCCGCACGGTTGTGCGGTGCGCCCTTGAGACAGACGATCAGGCCCTTGAACAAATCAATGAGCACCTTCTTCGGTGCCATGATGATCATCGCGCCCAGCGCGCCGCCGCAGATGACGACCAGTTCGTTCGGATGCCAGAGCGCGCCGATGTGGCCGCCGCCCATCACGAACCCGCCGAGCACGCACGCCGTGACGAAGATGGCTCCAAAGATGACAATCATGAGGCTTGCGCGGTTGTCCGGCCGGACATGCCGGCTTCAAAGCGTTGCAAATGGGCGCGGATCGAGAGGATGGCCTGCGCGTGAATCTGGCAGATGCGCGACTCGGTGACGCCGAACGCCTCGGCAATTTCCCGCAAGCGCAGATCTTCCCCGTAATAAAGCGCGAGCACTTTGCGCTGCATGTCCGGCAGATCCTTCAGCCGGGCAAGAATGATTTTCTTCAATTCGTTTTTGGAAGTTTCCTCCGCCGGGCCTTCCTCGGCCCCGTCGGAAATGACTTCGTAAAGACTGCCCGAATCGCCGTTCTCGGACGAGCACACCGCGTCGAGACAGACGAACGCCGCCGGACGAATTTCCTCGAGCAGCTCGGAGTATTCATCGGCGGAGAGTTCCAGGGCTTTGGCCATTTCCTTTTCGGTGGGCGTGCGGGAATATTTCTGCTCCAGCTTCGAAATCATCGCCTGCACCTTGCGCGCCTTCTCGTGGATGGTGCGCGGCACCCAATCCATGCGGCGGAGTTCATCGAGCATCGAGCCGCGGATGCGGACGCGGGCGTAGGTCTCGAAGGACGTGCCGCTCTTGGGATCAAAATTGCGCATGGCCTGAAGCAGGCCCATTAGTCCGGCGCTGCGGAGATCGTCCTGGTCCACATGGTCCGGCAGGTTCATCGCCAGGCGGCCGAGCACGGTGGCCACGAGCGGCAGGTATTGTTCGACGAGCTGGTTCTCGATCTTGGTGGTGGCGCGTTTATGATAGCGCTTCCAGAGTTCTGGCGCGGTCGGGCGCTTTTCAACGACGAGGTTTTTTGTCTCCGGCAGTTCGCAGGTAAGTGTGCTCATACTTTAACGGCTGATTTGGTTTCAGGGACGGGGTTTCTACTGGCGTGGCGGCGTTGTTCGATGGCTTCGTTGAGACCGGTGAACATCACCCGACCCCACCACCGGGTGAGCATCGCGGCGATCAGCGCGGCCACACAGCCGTGCCACACGATGTTTGGCCACGAACTGCCGTTGGCCATTCCACAGCCGACGGCGACCAAAAAACCAACAACGGATCCAAATATCATCAGAGCCTTCATCACGTTGCCGGACGTTTAGCAGATGCTCTGCCAGCGGGAGGCGACCGGCGGGAAACCCTTTATTTACGGCGATTTTCACGCGGAAAGAGGGAAGCGGATTCGGCGCGGGCGAAGTCGCCCGGAATTTTTTGCCCGGCACTCAGGAAGCCGAGCGGCAAATTTGATCCCAGCACGAAGTTCCAGAGCTTGACCCGCTGGGGCGCCTCGTCGAGGTGGGTGAAAATCAAATCCTCCGGCGCGAGCGACGCAAATGCGTGAACCTGCTCAAACAGGATCGGGCACTCGCACGCTGCGTTCAGCACGAGATGCACATGCGGCCGGGGCAGCGACGCGAGTTGTTCGCGCAACGCTTCCATCGCATACGCGTCGTGGGCATCCACGCCCGGCAGATCCACGAACGACAAATCGGCCGGCGCGGCCGGGGCCGACCAAAACCGTTCCGCCGGCACGCCGAGCAGTTCGCAGTGGAGCGATAAAAATTCCGCCGTGTTCGCCGCGCTGTTGTCGAGCCGCCAGACCTGGACGCGTTTTTCCTGCGTCAGCACCGCCACCGTCATCCACTTGCACAGCACGGTGGTTTTGCCGGTGCCGGACGGGCCGATGAAAACATGCGGCCGCCCCGTGCCCTCCACGGTCTGCCGCGCGGGCCGCCAAAAACTCGCCAGCACGTCGCGCACGGCAGTCCATTCGGCGATCGGTGAGGAAGGCGGTTCGTTGCCGTGGATCGTGGCGACGCGGTTTTCCAAAGCCTCGGAAAATTCACGCTGCAATCCCAATGATTCCAGCCACGCAACGCTCTGCCAGCGACGGGCCGCCGCCGCGGAACCGGGCGCGGGCCGCGCCACTTTTTCCGCGAAGGGGACGTAAACATCCTGGCCCGCCGGCACCGCGTGGCGAGTTGGCGCGGTAGTTTCGTCGGGCACGCCAGCCATCACTTCGATCTGTCCGACGCGCTGCCAGAGCCGTGAGATGACACTCACCGGCAGCTTGCGCACGCTCAGGACAACGGCCTGGGGGCCGAGCTGCTCCTGGATTTGCGCCAGGGCGGCGTTGGCATTGTCGGCGATGAAGGGGACGAGCTTCATGCGAAAATGCTGAAATGCTGAAATGCTGAAATCCTGAAAACTGAAACGCTGAAATGAGTTTTCATCGCGGACGTGCTGCCGGAGTTTTCAGCATTGCAGATTTCATTTTTTCAGCGTTTTTCATTCAGGCAGCGGAATGATTGCCGTGTTCAAAATCTGCACGCGGGCGGGCACTTCGGCGTACGACAGCACGGCGAGGTCGCTGAACGAGGCTTCAAAAAACCGACGGAACGCCAGTCTTAATTGCGGCGCGCACAACACCACTGGCTGCTGCCCAGCGGAAAGCATCTGCTGCACGAATTTGGAAAGTTTCTCCACGACATGCCGTGCCAGCAGCGGTTCAATAATCAGCGCGACTTCCGTTGGCGACTGCCGCACGCCCTGGGTGAGCTGCTGTTCCAGTCGGGGATCAATCGTAATCGCGCGCAGGCCACCCGCTTCGTTTTGATACGGTTTTGTAAGCTGCGAGCCGAGCGCTCGTCGGGCGTGTTCGGAAAGCTCGTCGGGATTTTTTGTGTAGCCCGCGTGGTCGCCGACTTTTTCGAGAATGCCCGCGAGGTTGCGGATGGAAATACCCTCGGCCAGCAGGTTCTGGAGGATACGCTGCACCTGGCCGATGCTGAGTTGCGAGGGAATCAATTCATTGACCACGGCAGCGTGGGTTTGCTTGAGATTATCCAGCAACACTTGCACATCCTGGCGTGTTAGCACCTCGGCGCACGAGCGGCGGATGGCTTCTGAAAGATGCGTCACCAAAACTGACGGCGCGTCCACCACGGTAAACCCGGAGACTTCGGCGGACTTGCGGTCCGCGTCCGTGACCCAGGTGGCGGGCAGTTGGAAAACGGGTTCCACCGTCGGCACGCCTTTGAGCGCGGTCTTGCTGTTGGTCGCATTCATCGCGAGCCAGTAGTTCGGCATGAGCTGGCCTTGCGCGAGGACGTTGCCCTTGAGGAGAAAGCGATATTCGTTCGTGCCCAGTTGCAAATTATCGCGCATCCGGATCGGCGGAATCAGCACGCCCATGTCCTGCGCAAATGTGCGCCGCACGCCAGTCACGCGTTCGAGCAAATCCCCGCCCTTGCGCGAGTCGGCCATGGAGACGAGACCGTAGCCGAGTTCAATTTGCAACGTGTCGAGCGTGAGGTGGGATTCCATTTTTTCACCCGCCTTGGCTTCGGCGGCCGTGGGCGCACCGGCGGCAGGAGCCTTGGTATCATTGGTTTTTCCACTCATCCCGCCGGCAGTGGCGGGCGAATTGGCGGAGCCAAGCTCCGGCATCCCGTGCTTGTGAATCGTGTAGGAAAGCAGACCGCAGATGATCGCGAGCGTGAGAAACGGCAGCATCGGCAAGCCCGGAATAATGGCCAGCACGCCGAGCATTCCTGCGAGCAGTGTCAACGCCTTCGGATAGAACAGA
>JANYDP010000068.1 GCA_025363535.1 Verrucomicrobiota bacterium
CGGCGTGGCGATGTTCGATTCGCGCGACGCCTTTTACTGGAACGGCAGCACGGAGCCGAATGGCACGGGTTATTGGAACCGCGAAGCCTACGTGAACGAAAGCGCGACGTTCGATCCAGGCTATGCGCATCAGCCGCAGGATGGTTCGCATCATTATCACGCCAGCCCCATCGCGCTCCGTTATCAGCTGGGCGACCATGTGGACTTTAATCCGACCACAAAAATGTATGCCGAGTCCACCAACGCGGTGACAAAACATTCGCCCTTGCTCGGCTGGGTGGCGGACGGTTATCCGGTCTATGGCCCGTACGGTTATTCCGTGGCGACGAATGCCGCCAGCGGTTTGCGCCGGATGATCTCCGGTTACGTTTTACGCACCGGCCAATTCGGCTCCAGCAATCTTACGGCGAATGGTCGCACGACGATTCCCCAATGGGCCGTCCGACTCTACAACGTCGCCTCTAACATTCTCGCCGGCCCGGCGGTCAGCAGCAGCTACCCGCTTGATCGTTACATGGAGGATAATGATTACCTCGGCGACCTCGGATTTTTCCCGGGCACGAACACGTTTGATCTCGATGAATACAACGGCCGTTACTGCGTGACGCCTGAATTTCCCGGCGGCACCTACGCTTATTTCGTCAGCATCAGCAGTAACGGCACACCGACCTTTCCCTACAACATTGGACGTGCCTATCGCGGCAGTCCGGTCGGCGGTGCGGCGACGCTCACGGAAACGGTGACGACCAACTTTGTCGGCGGTCCGAATCTCCGAGAAGCCATGAACACTCCGGCGCGCTCCGGCAACAACGTCGTGTTGACGTGGAGCGGGATGGAAGGCGGCACCTATCGCGTCGAGGCGGAAAATAATCTGTCCGTTTCAAATTGGGTCAGCATCGCCACCAACACCGTCAGCGGCAGCGCGAACGGAACGTCTACTGAAACCAACGGCGGCACGAATACGATGCGCTTTTATCGCGTCGCCCGCACGGCTTTGGCAAGCTACGATCCCGTCTCGGGCACGAGCGGTGGCACCGGTGGCTTCGTCGCGCCGGGCGGCAGTGTCAGCCGAGGCACCGGCACCAACATCACCATCACGATCACCCTTCCAACCAATCCGCCGCAACCGCCGGCGAACAACGTGCCGACCAGCGTCACGCTCGCGGGAACGATTGCCGGCACGAGCATTTCGCGTCCCGCTGTGGGCACCGTCATGGCCACCTTCGCCATTCCTGCGAATGCCCCGACTGGCGCGCAAAACATTGTGATCGTCTTTAATCCCGCGCCGACTTATACGATGGTCGGCGCGTTCACAATCAATCCCTGAATTCATTTGTCTCGTGTGAGGCGAACGGCGGGTCGGAGCGTAAATCGTGTGTTACTCCGGCCCGTTGCTGTTTAAGCTGACACGCAGCATGAGCCTTGTTGGACGACAAATGAAACAAAGCGTGGCCGCGTTGCTTGCCGCGTGCGGGTTGCTTGGCGGCGGCAGCCTGCTCCCGGGGGCGGACTTGCAGCTCGAAGTCACCCCGCGTTTCAACGGCGAACTTATCCAGCCCAACTCGCTCCGCTACGAAACCTCCGCCCGGGAAAATTTCTCCATCACGCGCGTCAGCTATCTGCTCAGCGGATTCGCGTTGCAGCGCGCGGATGGCTCCTGGCTCGAACTCACCAACCAAACCGCGTGGTTCGATCTCGAACGCAGCCGGGCGACGCATCGCCTGGCCGATCTGCCGGCGGGGGACTACCGCGCGCTTCGTTTCCAGGTCGGCGTCGGCGAAACGATAAACCACGCCGATCCCGCGTCCTTGCCCGCCGAGCATCCGTTGAACCCCAACCTGAACGGACTGCATTGGAACTGGCAGGGCGGCTACATTTTTCTCGCGCTTGAAGGGCTTTGGCGTAATGCCGGCGAAGCACTGGATGGCTTTTCCTACCACCTCGCTCGCGATACCAATTGCACCCGCATCAATCTCGGCGTGACGCTTGACCTGGCATGGGACACAAAGCTCGAATTGGATTTCGATCTTGCCACCTTGCTCAACGCGCTGCGGCCGTTGTCGTTTGTGAAGGACGGTTCGTCCACCCATTCGCGCGACGGTGATCCGATTGCCGCCGCGCTCGTGGCCAACTTGCCCGGTGCCTTTCACGTTCGCCAGGTCGGCGCGGCGACGCTTTCCCAAACCCCGGCGGCGACCGTGAAGCCGCTTTATCTCCCGGAAAAATTCACGCCGTATCCGTTCCAGATGAGCGCCACGTTCCCGATTCCTGATTTGCCGCGCGACAATCCGCTCATCACCGAACGCGTTGCGCTCGGCGAAAAACTGTTTCACGAAACCGCGCTTTCCAAAGACGGCGCGCTTTCGTGCGCCTCTTGCCATCAGGCCAACGCCGCGTTTTCCGATCCCCGCCGCTACAGCGTTGGCGTGCGCGCGCAAGCCGGCGCGCGCAACGCGATGCCGCTGTTCAATCTCGCCTGGAAAAAAACCTTCTTCTGGGACGGCCGCGCCCCGTCGCTGCGTGCTCAAGCCTTGATGCCCATCCAAGATCACACCGAGATGGACGAGGCGCTGACGAACGTGGTGTGGAAGTTGAACGGTAGGGCCGACCTGCCGGTCGGCTTGGCCGCGCAGCAGAGCGTCCCTACCAACGACTACCCCGCGCGCTTCACCGCCGCCTTCGGTTCACCGGAAATCACGCCGGAAAAAATCGGCCTCGCCCTCGAATCGTTTGTGCTGACGCTCACGTCATTTGACTCGAAGTTCGACCGCGCGCTGCGGGGCGGGGCACAGTTGAGCGACGTTGAGAAACGCGGGTTTGAATTGTTCATGACCGAATATGATCCGCGTCGTGAACAGTTCGGCGCGGATTGTTTTCATTGCCACGGCGGGCCGCTCTTTCAAAGCCAGACGTTTGCCAACAACGGGCTGGATTCTGAATTCAAAGACCTTGGCCGCGCGAAGATCACCGGCAAAGATTCGGACCAGGGGAAATTTTCCACGCCGAGTCTGCGGAACGTTGCGCTCACCGCGCCGTACATGCACGACGGACGGTTCAAGACGTTGGAGGAAGTTGTTGCGCATTACGCCACCGGCCTCAAGCGCAGCGCCACACTTGATCCCAATCTTGCCAAACATCCCAACGGCGGCGTGCCCTTGAAC
>JANYDP010000109.1 GCA_025363535.1 Verrucomicrobiota bacterium
CAGACGGACACCTGCATCGGCTCGTGGCATTACGACCGGGGCATCTATGACCGCAAGGGTTACAAATTTGCCGCATCGGTTGTGCGGATGCTGGCAGACATTGTCAGCAAAAACGGCAATCTGATGTTGAGCGTGCCGCTGCGCCGCGACGGCCAGCCCGATGAACAGGAAATCAAAATCGTCAGCGAAATCGGCGCATGGCTGAAAGTGAATGGCGGGGCGATCTACGCGACGCGCCCGTGGAAAATTTACGGTGAAGGCCCGTCAACGCAAGCGGCGGAAAAAGGCCAGTTCGACGGCCAGAAGGACATGTCCGACAAACCATTCACGTCGGAAGATATTCGTTTCACGCAGTCGAAGGACGGCAAGACGCTTTATGCCATCGTGCTGGAAATACCGAAGGACGGCAAAGTGACGATCAAATCGCTGGCCGCCGGTTCGGATAAATGGCCGGGTAAAATCGGCAGCGTGCGGCTGGTCGGTGGCGGCAAATTAAAATTCACGCGCGATGAAACCGGCCTGCACGTTTCGTTGCCGGAGAAATTCGACGGCAAAACCGCGCTCGCGTTGAAGATTCAACCGTGATGATTTCCTCCAAACAATTCACCGCGAAATTTTTTGCAGGCATTTCGGGCTGGCTGCTTTTGGCCGGCGGTCAAACGTTCGCGGACGAAAATTCAGCCGCGCCGATTCCTTACGCCACGGAGCAGGTGATTGCCGAAGGCGATTCCGCCGCCGTCATCGCCGAGAAGGCGGCAAAGGTGTTGCCGCGTCTGAATCAAACCGATTGGATGCGATTGGAGCGGACGTTCTTCCTCCACTTCGGCGTGAACACGTTCAACGAAGTCGAGTGGGGCACGGGTCGAGAAGAGGCGTCCATCTTCAATCCGACGGCGTTAGACGCGAACCAATGGCTGAATGCCGTGACGAATTTCGGCGGCAAGATGATCGTGCTTGTCTGCAAACATCACGATGGATTTTGCTATTGGCCCACGCGCTACACGCCGCACTCGGTCGCGGCGAGTCCGTGGCGCGACGGTAAGGGCGACGAAGTGCGCGAGGTGGCCGAGGCCGCGAAGTCGCATGGCGTCAAGCTGGCGGTTTATCTTTCGCCGGCGGATCTTTATCAATTGCGGACGAATCCGAAAAATCCGGCGGGCTATTACGGCAATGGCAGCAGCAATTTGCTTTCCGTCATTCCGACCGATCCGAAAAGTTTTCAGAGCGATCCATCGAAAGGCCGCGCGCCGACCCCGGGTTTCACGAATTTCACTTACGTCGTGGACGACTACAATCGTTACTTCCTGAATCAGCTTTACGAGTTGCTGACGGAATACGGGACGATTGGCGAAGTCTGGTTCGACGGCGCAAATCCCGATCCGAGCGTCCACGAGACATACAATTACGCGGCGTGGTTTGATTTGATTCAAAAGCTGCAACCCGGCGCGATCATTTTCGGCAAAGGCCCGGACGGGCGCTGGGTGGGCAATGAAAGCGGCGTGGGCCGCACGACGGAGTGGAGCGTGATTCCGTTGCCGACTTCTCCGGAAAATTTTAATTGGCCGGACATGGCCGGTGGCGATCTCGGCAGTCGCGCGAAGCTCAAGGCCGGTTCGCATCTCTGGTGGTATCCGACGGAAGTGAACACCACCATGCTCCAGAACAACGCGTGGTTCTGGGCGCGCAACAAACAGCCGCGCACCGTGACGCAACTGGTGGACATCTTTTACACGTCCGTCGGGCGCAACGGAAATCTTATCTTGAATCTCTCGCCGGATAAACGCGGGCTTGTGCCGGACAACCAGCTCGCCGCGTTGAACAAAGCGGCGCAGATCATCAACGAAACTTTCGCCACCGATCTGGCCAAGGGCGGTAAGGTTACTGCCGACACTTCCAACGCAACGAACGGCGCGTCGCTCACGCTCGACGGCAATCTCGACACTTGGTGGGAAGCCGCGCCGGGAAAAATCAATGGCGCAGTGATCATCACGCTCCCAAAGGCGGTCACGTTCGATGTCGTGTCATTACAAGAAGCCGTGGATCATCGCGGCCAACGGATTGAATCTATTGTCATCGAAGTTTGGAATGGTTCGACGTTCGTTGCCGTGGAAAAGATTTCTTCCGACGAACTCACCACCGTTGGTCATTGCCGACTCATCCGGTTGAAAACGCCCGTGACTACCGATCAAGTGCGCGTTCGCATCACTGGCGCGCGGCTCGAACCGACGCTCGCCGAAGTGGGCCTGTTCAAGCAATCCGTCGCGACGCTGTCGCCCACGATTTCCGACCGCAGCACCAACGGCGCGGTGAGCCTCAGCAATCAGGTCGGCAACAAAATGGTTTACACTTTGGACGGCAGCGTGCCGACAGCCAGTTCGACGCTTTACGTCACGCCTATCACGTTGCCGCAGGACCGCAGCGTCACGGTGCGCGCGGCGAGTTTGCTGCCGAGTGGACAACTCGGCATCGAAGGCTCGCGAATCTTCGCCGGCATGATGCCGATTGGCTGGAAAGTGGTGAACGTGGACAGCGAGGAAACTGGCGGCGCGGACAACTCCGCCGCCCGCGCGATTGACGGTGATTCGGCCACCATCTGGCACACGCGCTGGAACGCCGATCAGCGCCAGCCGCACACGATCACCGTGGACATGGGCAAAACGCAGCGCATCGGCGGGTTCACTTATCTGCCGCGCCAGGATGGAGTGCTCAACGGCGTCGTGGAACAATATCGTTTTGAATCGAGCGCTGACGGCGTGACGTGGACGACGAATATTGCCAACGATTTGTTTGCCAACATTCAGAACAATCCGTCGCTTCAAGAGGTGAGTTTCGCTCCGGTGAGCGCCCGCTGCTTCCGTTTCACCAGCTTACGCGCCATCTGGAACAGCGGTTGGACGAGCGCGGCGGAAATTTCTGTTCTGCCGACTGGCAGCGGGAATTGAGCGTCTCGAACGGGGCGTTTGTTTAGAACGAGAATTATGAAACTGTTTTTTGTTATTACGAAAAAATAACGAACTATACTTGTCTGGAATTGTCTGGAAAACTTTTGAAAAAAAATCGGACAGCGCAACAAGCTGCGTTGCCGAAGGGTCAACAATCGGACTGGTTTTGATTCCACGCGGAAAGCAATTCCTCAACGAGTTCGCTGAATTCCCGCTTGCCGTTGCGGATGAGATTGTGAGGTTGCTTCGAATTGACGGACGGAGGATTGGGTGAACAATTGAACGAATCACCATGATACAAACGCCTGTTAAAACTCGCCTTAAATTCGATGAAGTTTTCAAACGCGAAGCCGTCCAGAACTGGCTGGCCAGCGGCAAGTCCGCTCCGGCGATAGCCCAAGAACTGGGACTGGCCGCCAACCGGCTCTATGCCTGGCGCAAGCGCTTCGCCCATTGATATAATCGAGCGGGCATACGGACGGCGGGTCAGCAGATTCGTTCGGCAGTGCCGCCCAAATTACTGCGCTTGGGACATCCATCACAGAGCGAAAGCGTGGAAACTCCGAACCGACCGATGGAGGTTGAATATCTTTGCCCCTATTCTTTCCGGGGCTTTGGCTGCGCAGGCGGGACGTGCGTTGCCCAGGTCATTCCTGACTCGGGTTTGTATTGCGCGGTCTGGCCGGGAACGGAAGGGATGTTGATGAGATGGTCG
>JANYDP010000118.1 GCA_025363535.1 Verrucomicrobiota bacterium
CGCGCCAACGCCGCCGAAGATGATTTCGCCGAGCTGGATGTTGAACAACGGGACGAGTCCGCCCAGTGCGGTGAAAGAATCGTGCATGGCGTTGACCGCGCCGCAGGAGGCGTCGGTTGTGATCGTGGCGAACAACGCCGAGTTGAAGATGCCGAAACGGACTTCCTTGCCTTCCATATTGCCATCGGCAATAGCTACGCCGAGATGCTGGTGGATCGGATTGCCGGCAGCCTCCGCGTGCCAGGCAACGAGCGTGCCCGCGAGGAATAGAATAGTCATCGCCGTCCAGACGGCCCAGCCGTGCGCCTGATTTTTCGTCATGCGACCGAGATACCAGGTGAGGCCGCTGCCGATGCTAAAGATGGAAAGCATCTGGATGAAGTTGGAGAGCGGTGTGGGATTCTCGAACGGATGTGCGGCGTTGGCGTTCGTGTAACCGCCGCCGTTCGTGCCGAGCATTTTGATCGCGACCTGTGAGGCCATCGGGCCTTGAACGATGGTTTGCTCGGTGACGGTTTGTTCTTCCATCAAGGGTTTGCTGTCCTTGTCGAGGACGGGTTGACCTTTGTCATCCACTTTGGTCACGGAGATTTTATATGACTCGACGAGTTTGGCTTTCGTGTAGGGCTTGAAGTTTTGGATCATTCCCTGCGACACGAGAAAAATGGCGAAGACGAGACAAAGCGGCAGGAGCAAATAGTAAGTGATGCGGACAACATCCACCCAGAAGTTACCGAGCAACCTGGTGGAGTGTCGCGAAATCCCGCGCACCAACGCAGCGGCGAGGCCAATGCCGACGGCGGCGGACGCGAAGTTGTGAATGGTCAACGCGACCATCTGGGAGAAGTAGGACATGGTGGATTCTCCGCCGTAGCTCTGCCAGTTGGTGTTGGTCGTAAAACTGACGGCGGTGTTGAACGCGAGATCGGGTGACAGCGCAGCAAGCCCTTGCGGATTCAGCGGCAGGAAATTTTGCAGGCGCAGAATCACGTAGGTGAACACGCAACTCACCAGGCTGAACAACAGCATCGCCCAAGTGTAGCCGCGCCAGTCGTGTTCCTCGCCATCGCGCACACCCATGAGGCGATAGGTGATGAGTTCGAGCGGGCGGAGCAGGGGATCGAGCCAGGTCCGGCCTTTGGGGTCAAGCACTTGCATGAGATAAAGCCCCATTGGTTTGGTGATCACCGCGAGCACGGCGACGAAGAGCGCGAGTTGAATCCAACCTGAAGAGTTCATAGGTGGTAGTGGTTAGAATTTTTCGGGATAGACCATCGCGACGAAGAGATATGCGAACAGTCCCACGGCAATAAGGCCGACGATGAGGGTTTCCATAAGTGTTCTTTCCTTCAGAGTTGTTCGCACCAATGGGCGTAAAGCTGGGCCGCCACAAAGAACCCGGCCAATACTGCGATGAAGATGCAATCATTCATGCATGCACTATCCAAGCAACGCGCAGCGGTGGGTAATCAAAAGGCGGGCTGGGGACGTTAAGAAGTTATTAAAATGCCGAACCGGCGGCGGGCCGTGTTTGCCTTGGCGGGTTTGCCGGGAGGCAGAGAATGTCCCGGAGCGACGTTCCAATTCTGCTTTTGCTTTGCCAACGGAAGGTCTTTCCCCTAGAAATTGGCCATGGACAAAGACAAGCGCTCGCAGTTGCTGCCGCCGGAAGATCATGCCTTGGCACCGATTCATGCGTATGACGCCGGCACGCCGCTGCGCCTCTGCGTGCTTGTGCAGTTGAAAGCCACGCCGGCTTCCGGCCCGTTTGTGCTGCTGCGGGAGCTGCCGGGCGCGCGCGCTTATCTCGGGGCGGTGTGCGATGCCGAAGCCCGCATCCAGGAGTGGGTGGAGGTCTGGGTGCAGACGCTCGAGATGAAGGACGTGGCGTTCAGCGGGTACCAGGAGAAACTTTCCAATCACGTCTTTGACCAGCGGTGGCGCGCGGAGTGCCAGGCGGCGAAGGACAATCTGCCCGAACTCTACTTTGCGACGGGCATGGAGGAGAACAATCCCAGCCCCGTGCTCATCAAGGTCGCCGCCACCCCGGTGGTCAAGGGCTTTGCCGCGAGCGAGACGGTCAAATGGCGCGTGTGCAAGGACGACGCCGTGTTGGATTCCTTCGGCCTCCCGCCGTATTCCGTGTCGCCGTATCGCTACCTGCACGAACCGGATTCCGCGAGCGCCAAAACTTTCCTGACAACCTCCGCCGACGCGCCGGTGAACTCCCATGTGCAAAACCTGGAGCGTCTGACCAACGCGCCCGGCGTCCGCGCCGTGTTCAACCCGCACGCCGGTCTGGTGCGCGTCGTCCGGTTCAGTCCGCTTGAGCTGGAAGTGCTGCTGCAAATCCTCGAAGGCCGTGCGTGGAAGGACGGGAGTCCCGATCTGCCGCGCTTTTTTCCACGGAGCAACTACGCGCAACTTCAGGCGTGGTCCGCGAGCCCGAAGGCGCTGCCGTTTCTGCTGCACCGGCCGGGCGCTGCCGACCGGTTGAATGAAATCCTGTTCCTCAAACTTTCCGTCTTGCTCGACATGCTCAAGCAGGTCCGTGCGTACGTGCGTGACCACCAACTGCCGCTGCTGAATCTCTCGCCGGCCAGCTTTCGCGTCAGTCTGCCTGAGACCGGCGACCAGTTTCCCGGCCTCTGGTCGGCGCACACTTCGCTCGTCAAGAACGGGCAGGCGTATCCCCTCAAGATCAAGTCCACCGAACAGAAGTATTTCATCCGTCTCGGGCGCGTCGAACCCTCCCCGTACCTGCCGGAGGGCTTGGGCGCGCATTCGTTCGGCATCGGCAGCATCCGCGTGCGCAACGTCACGACGGAGACGGACGGCGTGGTGCTCGAAGGTACGCTCGTCGCGGAAGATTATCTCGGCCTCGACCCGCACGACTTGCTCTGGTTCAAGCTGCCGCTCGCCGAGGAAAAGCTCGAAATGTTTGCGCACGTTTACGTGTCCGAATCCGCCGGGCCGCGCGAGGCGCGTTTCCGCACCGTGCCCACCCAACTGAGCGAGCCTATCGCCGCCGCGCTCAAGCGGGCCGCCGGCACCGTCTTCGCCCGCTCCCCTTACGAGATCTGGCCGCTGCTTAGTTCGCCGTGCGACTTGTTTTCGCTCGGCGTGATGGCCGTCCGCATTCTGCTGGCCAACAGCAGCAGCAATCTGCCGGTCGTGCTGGACGAGGTTCTCGGTCTGGCCCGGCGGTTTGGGAAAGCGGAGAAGGACAAGGGCGCCGCCCCCGCTCCGGATTTGAAATCACTCGTCGAGAAGGACGCCAAGCTGCTGGACCTCATCAGCCCCAACGCGCTCGTGGAAGCCGACCTCACGCCGGCGGCCGCTCGCCAGCAGATCCACCTGGGACTCTGGCTGGAGGCGATGACGCTGACGTTGCGGCTGTTCCCCGGCACCGGCACGCAGTCGTATTGCAAGGATTTCGGCGACGTGCCGCCGCTCGCGTTGGAGACGGTTTTCCATCAACCCATCGAGGAACTGGAATCCATCATCATACGCCTGCGCAGTCTGCTGGCGCCCGGCATGGCCGCGAACGCGGAAATCGCCGGCGTGCTGCTCGATCAACTGGCGGCGTTGTGAGGCTCGGGGCCGTGTGCCCCGGCGCTTTTGCGGATACAACTTATTTCTTCTTGGAAAACGCCGCGTCGAACGCCGCTTGGTTAGGTGAAAAAATTTGCGGACATGA
>JANYDP010000129.1 GCA_025363535.1 Verrucomicrobiota bacterium
CTTAGGAACTGCCATGACGCTCTCTCTTTTGCTTGAACAGAAGGGCCACTAGGGCTCAGTCGAAATTGGAACCAGCTACTTAACTTGAGGCGGCCCTGCCCGTCAAGAACGTGTCTCGTTTGGAACCTCTAACGGCGGAAAAGCTGGGGATATGCCCCCCTCCTGGCGTCGGAAGCGATCTAGATCACTAGTGAAACGTCCGGCCATGCCACCCTGACACCCATCGGTATCCCATATCTTGGCCACTGACCTCGCGCACCAGGCCGTGTTAAGCAGCCTCCCTTCGCAGCGGCACAAAGAAAACCCGAAAAGAATTCCAAAGAGAACCCGTGGCCACCAGCAGTCTCATCGACCTCGAAGCCCGTTGGCCAGACCTCGCGGCCCTGCTCCACGATGCAGGCCCAGAGCAGTTGGTCACACGCCTGGCGGCGTGCCCGGACCGCCACGAACGCCACACCTGCTTTCGCTTCGTCATCCGAAAATTAGGCGTGGATCCGAAGGCAGCGACTTGCCTCGATGCGATGATCGCCATCGGCGACGCCGCCATCGAGAGCGCCTTGGCGACAGCCGAGCGGTTTCCGGAAGAACGCGTCAAATGGACGGATGAAGCCAACTGCACTTGCGGCAGCTTGGCGTCCAATCTCGCCGATTGCTGGAGCGACGGCGTTCACAGGGAAATGCGCCATTTCGAGGCGGGCTTGCGATTTGCGGAGCGCGCGTTGGATTTGCGCCGCATTTTAGGCAAACCGGCCGGTCCTTTCGCGATGGCGCACTGGGCCCAAGGTAAACACTTGCTGTCGTTGCATCGTTACGGCGAAGCCGTCGAAGCTTTTGCGCTGGCCCTTCGCTACGAAGAATCTTTGGCGGACCAGGCGAGTCCGGGCGGGGCGAGTCATGGTACGGCCACCGAGGGAATGTTACTCGCGGCGGGCTTTTTGGGCCTCGCGCGCCAGCGCCAGGGAGACGCCGAGGGACAAACCGTTTTTCTAGCGGCAACCCAAAGCTTAGAACGCAAGATGCGAGAATCCGAAGAGGCGCGCCAAGATGCCGGCTTCTATCTGGCTCAGCTCCGCGCCGCGGCGGCCCTCAACTGAAGTCGATCGACAAACTTACTGCACGCCGTTGATCAAGATCGTCACCCCACCGCCTTTCCGCACGATTCCCGACAAATAAACGCCACCCTGTTTACTAAGCAAAACGCCGCCGAAGCCGCCTTTGAAAAAGCGGCCGGTCACCGTTCCGCCGGCGCCGCTGAAGCTGACGTTGCAAGGCCCTTGACAGGCCTCCACGGCCTTTTTGCTGTAACTCATCGGCCCCAGACCGTTCACCACTTGACCGTCCGTTAACGTACCGACCGTCGGCCCCGCAGGCTTGGAGGGCGCCGTTTTGGGCTGAGCCTTCGCCGCCACTTTCGGCGTCGCGGCTTTGGGTGGCGCGGTTTTCGGCGGCTGCGGGGCTTTCACTACAACCGTGGGCGCCGCGCCTTTCGGCGGCACAAACGCATTCGCCGATTGTTGTTTGGCCGTCGTGGCCATCGTCTTTTTGCTGGCTCTATCTGCCGCCTTTCGCTTGGCATTTTCGGCTGCCTGGCGCGCGCGTTGCCGCTTCCGGTTCTCCTCAAACTTGCGCCGCCTCTCGGCGTCGCGCACGGCCTGGAGTGTATCGAATGGCTTTTTATCGGCGACTTTCGGCGCTTTTGCCGTGTCTTTTGGGCCCGCGTATTTTGGCGGCGGCGCGGAAATTGGTTCTTTGAAGTCGCCCGGCCGCGGCAGCGTCCCGGAATTTTTTTGCGCTGTAACGTTGGCGCGAGGGCGGAGCTGTCCGCGCGGCGGATTTTTTCCGGGGCTGCTCAGGTGCCAAATCAAACCAGCCGCCGCCAACAGAAGAATGGCCGCGGCGACGATTATGATCGTTATTTTTCGATGTGGATCGCTGCTCGCGAACCGCGCGCCGACGCCGCCACGGCCCGCCGGACTAGACGGGACGATTTGCAAGCCCGGACGCGGGCGCGCCAGTGCAGCGGCACCGCCGCTTTGCAAATAGATGGCGATGAACCTCTGCACCGGAACTTGCGCCGACGAGCCACGCTTCACGACTTTCACCGACTGCGCCAGCACGCCGCGATGGAAGGCGGTTTGAATTTCAGAGGCGGACACCGGCCCCAGCACGCGGCCCTTTGCGTCGATCAAGTTGAACAACTTCGGG
>JANYDP010000139.1 GCA_025363535.1 Verrucomicrobiota bacterium
CGCCTGAACGCGCTGGCTGAGGTGGATTACGAAGCGGTGATGCAAATGAAGTGGCGCTTCCTGCGGCAGGTTTTCCCGAGCCAGAAAGCGGAGACGTTTCGCAGTGCCGAGTATAAAAAGTTCCTCGAAGCCAGCCGTCACTGGTTGCTGCCGTATGCAACCTTCTGCTGCCTGCGCGATAAATTTGCCACGGCGGATTTCAGCCAGTGGCCGTCACATCAAACCTGCCGCGAGGAAGACATTGCGAAGTTGCTGGCCACGCCCGGCACTGAACGCGATGAGATCGAACTTCACTGCTTCGTCCAGTTTCATCTGCACCGGCAATTGCAGGACGCCACGTCTTATGCCCATGAACACGGCGTCATTCTCAAGGGCGACATTGCCATCGGTGTGCATCGGCATGGCGCAGATACATGGCAACAGCCGGAGCTGTATCACCTGGACAAGCAGGCCGGCGCGCCGCCCGATCCGTTCGCGGCGAAAGGTCAGAACTGGGGCTTCCCCACCTACAACTGGGCACGGATGAAGCAAGATGGGTTCGCGTGGTGGAAGCGCCGCTTCGCGCAGATGGATCTTTATTTTGATGCCTTCCGCATTGATCACATCCTCGGCTTCTTCCGCATCTGGAGCATTCCGCTGGATGCCGTCGAAGGAATCCTCGGTTACTTCGTCCCGGCGATTCCGGTGGACGCCGGGGAATTTTCGGCGCGCAACATTCCGTTTAACAAGTCGCGCTTGGTGGAGCCATATATCACCGGTGCCGTGCTGTTGGAAATTTTTGGTCCGAATGCTGATGCGGCGACGAAGCAGTTCCTGGATGCAACCGCACCTGGTCACTACGCGTTGAAGCCAACCTTTGCCACGCAGCAGTTGGTGGAGAAATTTTTTCGTTCATCCGAAGCGGTTGCTCTCGATGACAAGCTCAAGCTGGGTCTCTTCGATTTAATCAGCAATGTGATTCTATTTGAGGTGGCCGGGGCAGGTGGCCGGCAGTTTCATTTTCGTTTCAACATGGGAGAAACCTCGTCGTTCCGCGCTTTTGATGCACAGACGCAGGCGCGGTTGATGGACTTGTATGTGGACTATTTCTTCCGCCGACAGGATGAATTCTGGAAGCGCGAAGCCTGGGAAAAACTTCCCGCGCTCAAACGCGTCACGAACATGCTGATCTGCGGCGAAGACCTGGGCCTGGTGCCCGCCTGCGTCCCCGATGTGATGAAGCAGCTCGGCTTGTTAAGCCTCGAAATCCAGCGCATGCCGAAGACTCCCGGCCGCGCCTTTTCGCGTCCGGCTGATGCGCCTTATCTAAGTGTCGTCACGCCCTCGACTCATGACATGAGCACGATTCGTGGCTGGTGGACAGAGGACGCGCAGCTCACGCAGCGCTTCTACCACGAAGAATTGCAACTGCCCGGTCAGGCACCTGTGAATTGTCCCGGAAAACTGAATGAGGCCGTGGTGCATCAGCATCTCGCCTCGCCCGCGATGTGGAGCATCTTTCAACTCCAGGATTTGCTGGGGCTGGATGAAACCGTGCGTTGCGCCGACGCGGATGCTGAACGGATTAACGTGCCGGCAATTCCGAAGCACTACTGGCGTTACCGGATGCATCTGACCCTGGAGCAAATGCTTGCCGCCACCGCTTTCAATCGGAAATTATCCGGCTTGGTGACGCAGCATGCTCGCTGAGCCGTCGTTATCCGTTGGTCGCCGTAATTTTTTATTTACCAAATTATCCATCGTCGTCATGCTGGCGTTTCGATGAATCCGTCCACCCATCCAACTGCGCGAGAACGCTCCGAGGAGTTTCTCAAAATCAGCAGCCAGTTCAAACTCGGCGCGCTCGTCACTGAATCTTCCCATCCCATCACGGCGAATCTCAGCGAGGTCGCCAAGCGCGACCTCGCCGCCGCACTCGATTTGCTGCTGCAGGTGGATAACGATGTCCTCGCCAAATACCGCGAGTTTGCAGCGTCGGGCCGGGCCGGGGAGATCAAGGAAACCGTGGTGCGCGCATTGCAGAACGGCGGGAAGATTTTCTTCACCGGTTGCGGCTCCACCGGACGCCTGAGCATTCAACTTGTTTCCATCTGGCGGGATTTCTGGCAGCAGGTGTCGCATCCTGCCGCCGAGGATTTTGAAAACCGCGCCTTCCCCGTGATGGCCGGCGGCGACTTTGCGCTCATCAAGGCGGTGGAAGGCTTCGAGGATTTCACCGCCTTTGGTGGCAAACAAATTGGCGACCTTGGCGTATGTGACCAGGACGTCGTCTTCGCGATCACCGAGGGCGGCGAAACTTCCTTCGTCATTGGCACTGCGTGGAAGGGCGTGGAGGTCGGTGCAAAAGTTTACTTCGTCTATAACAACCCCGACGACATTCTCTGCCAGCACGTTCAACGGAGTCGCGAAGTCATCCAGGACGGACGCATCGAGACCACGCACAGCGCCGCGCACGTGGCGATCGAGGCCACGACGAAGAGCTGCTGCGACGCGCCGTCGTGTACGGCCTCGCGCGTGCACACCGCCGCGTGGCTGGTCTGCGAGGACGGCGCGCGCTTCCTCGTCGCGGAGGAGCACACCGTCGCTCCGGCGCGCGGGGCCGTGGTGACGGCGTTCGCGACGCGGCTCGCGGCGTACCTCGACGCCCCGCTCGAGGGCGGGCCGAGCGCCGACGTCGACGCGGCGATCCCCGAGCCGCTCGCCGCGCTCCCCGCAGCGGATCTCGCGCGTTTTGCCCTGCGAACCGAGGGCGAGCGCGTCGTGCTCCGCGACTACGCGGGCGAGGGTCCGCGCGCGACGGCGGGCCGCAACAGGGTCCTCGGCGCGGCGCTGATGCTGAGCGGCCTCGGCTTCTGGATCAAGCTCGCGCTGGCGTTGACGAGGAGCGGCGGCAGCACCGGCGAGGCCGTGGCCTACGGCGCGGCGGGCGCGCTGCTCTCGCTCGCGGGCTACGCGTTCCTCGGCGTCGCGCGCTTCTCCGCGCAATACCAGGCACGATCGACCGCGCTCGTCGCCGTCGGCCGCGACCGTCTCATCGTGCTCCCGTGGGTGAGCCGCAGCGGCGCCGTCGACAACCGCCCCGAGGGCCGCCTCGGCGCGGCGATCCCGCTCGGCGAGGTGCGCAGCCCCTCCGTCGCGGCGCGCGGCGACGAGCACGCGATCGTCCTCGACACC
>JANYDP010000156.1 GCA_025363535.1 Verrucomicrobiota bacterium
ATGTTTCCAACACCAGCGTCAAAGATATGGTTGCAGAAATCTTCAAAGCCGAGAATGCCGGGAAGCCACTCTCCGACCAAGAAGTGATGGCCATGCTCAAAGCCAAGGGCATTGTCATTGCCCGGCGTACAGTGGCCAAATACCGTGCGGAACTCAACATCCTGCCTTCGAACCTGCGCAAAGTATATTGAGTGCAATGGCGCAAATCCTCCAGTTCCGAAAGGATTTGCAGCTAATCGAGTCGGATCACGGCGTTTAACTGCAAACACACAAGTCCCACGGGTTTGTTGGTTGAGGTTTGAAAAAGAGTTGGCTTGCGGGTTTGGCCCCTGCCACAAGGCGGGGTATGAAAAAGCAAACGCAACACAAGCCAACGCGGGGAAAGTTCTCGCTCCTCCGACAACTCTGCAATCTGATTCCCAATCATCTGGTGCCGCACTTGGCACGCACGCACGCCGTGGAAAAGAAGAGCCGCACCTTCCTGCCCTGGAGTCATGTGGTCAGTCTGATTTATGCCCAGCTCACACACGCCCTGAGTCTCAACGACGTGTGCGACGCGCTCCGGCTGCACGCGGGGCCGTTGTCGGCGATTCGCGGCGCGACCCCGCCGAGCAAGAACGCCCTTTCGCACGCCAACCGGGAACGGAATCCGAAAATGGCCGAGGCCTTGTTCTGGACGATGCTGGAGCACTTGCAACAACTCCATCCGGGTTTTGGTGCGCGGCGGCGTCCGAAGTTTGCCTTCCGCTTCAAGCGGCTGATCCACGTCGTGGACTCGACCACCATCCAGCTGGTCGCCCGCTGTCTGGATTGGGCCAAACACCGCCGCCGCAAAGCCGCCGCCAAGTGTCATGTGCGCCTCAACCTGCAAACCTTCCTGCCGCGCTTTGCCCTGGTGGATACGGCG
Source organism: Verrucomicrobiota bacterium (assembly GCA_025363535.1). GTDB lineage: Bacteria > Verrucomicrobiota > Verrucomicrobiia > Limisphaerales > CAIQOK01 > CAIQOK01. The sequence continues at coordinate 908 of JANYDP010000156.1, forward strand.
GGGGAACATGACAACCTGCGGGCGCACGAACTCTGCGCGGGCGTGCAGGCCGGGGAGATCGTGATCTTTGACAAGGCCTACGTGGACTTCACCCACCTGGCTGACCTGGCGATGCGCGAGGTCTTTTGGGTCACCCGTGCCAAGGACAATCTGCAATCCCGGGTGGTGCGTAAACTCCAACACGGGCGGGAGGGCAATATCCTGCGCGACGATCTGATTCAATTGACCGGCCCGGCCCGCCACGCCTATCCCGTGGAACTGCGCCGGGTGGTCGCGCTGGTCGAGGTGGACGGCGAACTCCGGGAAATGGTCTTCCTGACGAACAATCTGACCTGGAGCGCACAGACCATCGCCGACCTCTACCGCTGTCGTTGGAGCATCGAAGTGTTCTTCAAGGAACTCAAACAGACGCTCCAACTGGCCGACTTTCTCGGCCACAATGCCAGCGCCGTGCGCTGGCAGGTGTGGACGGCGCTCCTGGTTTATCTGCTGTTGCGCTTCTGTGCGTTTCTGAGCCAGTGGGGTCACAGCTTCACGCGCCTCTTCACACTGCTGCGTTCGGCGCTGTGGCAGAAGCTCGACCTGCGCAGCCTGCTCGAACGCTATGGGACAGCCGGCGGCGGCGGCCATTTTCTGGGCACACCAGCACAGGCTTATTTGCCCGGTTTGACCTGAAACTGTGGGACAGCCGATTTTCATATCACCCAATCAACCGCCCAATCCTTAAACTCATTTTCGCGCTCGTCATTCGTTTCCTTCGGAAAAAACCCTCCGATCGTCACGCATCGGTCACCTGTGGTTTGCCACTGTTTTCAAAACAAGGATTTTTGGGGTTCGCAAAACAGAAATGTTCCTTCGGGACGATGGGGAGGGGCAGCATGGTTTTGGCTTGAAATCGGGCGACGCCGCCAAGCCGGCGTGATGGCCAGAAGGCTCGAGACCCAGCACAGCCAGTAAAGTTGCAGGGCCTCCCATTGGCGTTTGGTGGGCTTGCGTCCGGGCCACAAGACGAGCAGGCCGGAGGCGATGAGCGCGCTGTAAATCTGGAGCGTCAGGCCCGCCGGGGATTCGGCCAGCCAGTGGCGACAGCCCAGGA
>JANYDP010000179.1 GCA_025363535.1 Verrucomicrobiota bacterium
CATGTCCAGCCTCGGTTCGGTGCGCGCGATTCCGCATTACTCGTTCATTGGTGCGTCGAAAGCAGCGCTCGAATCGCTCGCTCGCGGCCTGGCGCTGGAACTGGGGCACACGAAGAAAATCCGCGTCAACATCGTCAGCGCCGGTGTCGTGGACACGGACGCCTTGAAACATTTTCCCAACCGCGAGCAACTGCTGGCCGAATCCGCGCGACGCACGCCCATTGGTCCGACGCTCTCGCCGGAGCAGGTGGCCGACGCCGTTTACTTGCTCTGCCTGCCCGAAGCCGCGATGATCACGGGGCACACGCTGGTCGTGGACGGCGGTTACTGCATTTCAGGATGAACAGCCCAACTTTAACCGACGCCGGTTTGTCCGGCGGAATTGCCATTGTCACCGGTGGCAGCCGTGGCATTGGCCGCGCCATCGTGGAAATCCTCGCCGCGTCGGGCATGGAAGTCATCTTTACCTATCGCGACAATGCGGCCGCTGCGAATGAAGTTATTGCCGCGAATCCTGGCAAGACCATTTCCGCCGAGAAGGTGGATGCCCGCGACTCGGCCGCCTGCGCCGCCTTCGTGGAAAAAATTGTCGAGCGCACCGGCAAGATTGATCTGCTCGTCAACAACGCCGGCGTCGTCCGCGACAATTTGCTTGCCATGCTGGAAGACGAGGATGTTAAAACGGTTCTCGATACGAACGTCACCGGCACCTTCAACATGACGCGCGCCGTAGTGCCGTACATGGTTTCCAAACGGCGCGGCAAGATCGTCAACCTTAGTTCCGTCTCTGGTGAAAAAGGCGGGCGTGGCCAGACGAATTACGCCGCGAGCAAGGGTGCGATCAACGCGTTCACCAAATCGCTCGCCGTGGAACTCGCGTCACGCAATATCCGCGTCAACGCCGTCGCGCCGGGCGTGATTGAGACCGAAATGTCCAAGACCGTCCGCGAACTCGCTGGCGATCAGATCACGTCGCGCATTTTGCTGAAGCGCATCGGTCAGCCGGCGGACATCGCCAACGCGGTGTGGTTTTTGAGTTCCAAATATGCGGACTACATCACGGGCGAAATTTTGCACGTAGATGGCGGATTTAAGATGGAGTAAAAAATCATGAGCAACGAAAACATAACCCAAGCAGAAATCACGGCCATTTTCCAGAAAGTGGCGGAAACCATGGCCGACGCCCTCGGCTGCGACCTCGCGGACGTGAAACCCAACGCCTCATTGATCAACGATCTCGGCGCGGAGTCCATTGACTTCCTTGACATCATTTTCCGCCTGGAGCGCGGCTTCAAGGTGAAGATTCCGCGCGGCAAAATTATCGAGGACGCCCGCGGCGCACTTTCCGAAGCGCAGTTTGAATCCGGCGGCGTGGTCAGCGAAGCGGGCGTCGCGCGCCTGAAAAGTTTTCTCTGCGAAGTGCCGGCAGAGCGTTTCCCGTCGCCGCTCAAGGTCGCGGAAATTCCGAAGCTGTTCACCTCCGAAACCTTCTGTAAGATGGTGATCCGCCAGCAGAAAAACGCCGCGCCGCCCGCCTGAGCCACGCCGACATGACCGGACATTTTCGCGCATTCTCCTTCGTGGACCGGATCACCTCGGTTCAACTGGGGAGCCACGCTCGCGGTGCCTACCAGATTCCTCCGGGCGTCGGCGTGTTCTATCGTCCATTGATTGCCGAAGCCGTCGGTCAGCTCGCCGCGTGGGCTTCGATGGCCGCGCTCGATTTCAAAGTGCGCCCGGTGGCGGGCATTGCCGCAAGCATTGAACTCTTGGCTGAAGTTCAACCCGGCCAAACGCTGGAACTCGCCGCCGAAATTGAAAGCGTGGACAACGAAGCCGTCTCCTACTGCGGCTCGGCGACGGTGGAGGGCAAGCCCGTCATCAAGCTGAATCACTGCGTTGGTCCCATGCTCGCGCAGGAAGATTTCGATGACACCCAGGCCGTGAAAAATCGTTACGGGCTTTTGTGCAATGGCGGCGCGGCTCCGGGAGCCTATGGTGGCGTGCGGCCGGTGAATTTTGAGAACGTCACCACCGAACCCGGCCAGTGGATTCGTGCGACCCTGCCAATTCCCGGAGCCGCGCCTTTCTTCGACGACCACTTTGCGCGTCGCCCGGTTTTTCCGGGAACTCTTTTCATGCAAAAGGTTCTCGAAATGGCCACTGACTTGGTGAAAAACATTCCAGCCCCCAACGGTGGCGTGTGGGTGGCGCGGATCATCGCGGATGGAAAACTCCGCACGTTCATTCCTCCGGGCGACAGTCTGGACTTTGAATCCAAGATTGCGAAGCATGAGGGCAATTCGCTCGTCATCGCCGTCGAGGCGCGCAAGGCCAAGCGGGTCACCGGCAACTCTAAAATAATTTTTAGCGCCGAACCAAAAGCATGAAACCGCCCCGTAGAATTGCCATCACCGGTGTCGGCATGGTTACCTCCATCGGCAATACCGCTCCGGCGACGTGGTCGAGTCTGCAAGCCGGGCGCACAGGCTTTGGCCCGATTCAAAATTTCGATGCCAGCGGTTTCTCCACGCGCATTGGTGCGGAGGTGAAGAACTTTGACTTCGAGGGTGCCGTTCCCGACCGCAAGCTGCGCAAGTTCGCGTCGCGTTCGCATCGCTTCGCCTTCGCCGCCGCCGAGGAGGCGCTCACGGATGCGGGCATTCGTCCCGAAAACGCCAACAGCCATCGTTGGGGATTCAGCGTTGGAGCGGGCATGATAGGCTTCACGTTTGATGAGTTGAAAAACGTCCACGCCTCCTGCGCGCTCGAGGGCGAGTTCGATCCTGCCGGTTTGATCAGCACGGGTTTTTCTCCCGACCCGATTGCGTTTTGTCGCGGCCAGACCAACGCACCGCTCGGACTGCTGACGCATCATTTTGGCATTCGCGGTTATGCCACTTCCGTTCACACCGCGTGCGCATCGGGCGGCCAGGCCATCGGCACCGCACTCAAAGCGATGCGTCGCGGCGTTTGCGATTACATGCTCGTCGGTGGTTATGATTCGATGCTGAATCCCATCGGCCTGTCCGGCTTCTGTCTGCTCGGCGCGGTCTCGCCCGATAACGACACGCCGGAACGCGCCAGCCGGCCGTTTGATCTGACGCGGAACGGATTTGTCCTCGGTGAAGGCGCAGGCTTTCTCGTGTTGGAACATTGGGATGCGGCGGTCAAACGCGGCGCGAAAATTTACGCGGAACTCGCGGGCGACGGAAATTCCCTGAGCTGTTATCGCATCACTGATTCCCCGCCGGATGGGAACGGTCCGATTCAAGCCATGCAGCAGGCGCTCGCCAGTGCGGGCATCTCGGCGGACGAACTGGACTACGTGAACGCGCACGGAACCTCCACCCAGATGAACGACAAGAGCGAATGTGCCGGACTGCGTGTGGTGCTGGGATCGAACATTGATCGAGTCTTGGTCAGTTCTACAAAAAGTTGCATGGGCCATCTCATCGCCGCTGCGGGCGCAGTGGAGGCGGTGGTTTGTGCGCTCGCCATCCGCGACGGCATTGCACCGGTGAACGCGAACCTCACCACGTCTGATCCTGACTGCAACGTCAACCTCGTGCGCGGAAAATCCCAACCCGTCCGCATCCGCGCCGCGCTGTCCAACTCGCTTGGCTTCGGCGGCTCGAACAGTTGTCTGGTGTTCCGTAACCCGGAGGAAGTGCGATGAGTTCACGAATTGTTTTCACCGGCCTTGGCGCAGTTTGCGGTGCGGGCAAAACCGTGGATGAAATCTGGGATGCTTTGGTCAATGGCCGTTCCGCCGTTGCGCCGATCAAGCAATGGGACGCCAGCCAATGGCCCGTGAACGTCGCTGCTGAAATCACGGCCGACAACCGCACGCTTGTCCCGGATCGCAAGCTGCATAAAATTATTTCGCGCACGGATATGTTTGGCCTCTACGCTGCCGATCTGGCAGTGCAGCAGTCTGGCCTGCTCGCGCATCGCGAGAAGATGGACGCGGCGGCGGTGGTGCAGTTCGATGACCGCACCGGCATCATTAGTGGTTCGGGCGGTGGAACATTTCGTAGCAGCTATGATTATTTGCCGCTGCTCACGGCGGCGAATGGCGATTTGAAAATTTTCGGCAAGGAACTCAGCAATGTCGTCAATCCAATGTGGCTGTTGAAGAATCTGCCGAACAACGTTCTCTGCCACGTCGGCATCCGCTACAATTTCAAAGGCTCCAACGGCTGCATCACCAATCAATGTGCCGGCGGCATCATGGCCGTCGCGGAATGCGCCGCGTCCGTGCGGCTCGGCGAAGCGGATCGCATGACGGCGGTCGGTCACGACGCGCCGTTCGAACCGGAGACGGCTTTGAATTATCATCGGCTTGGTTTGTTGTCGGAAGATGTGCTGCGTCCGTTTGACCGCAATCGCAGCGGCACGATTTTTGGCGAGGGTTCCGGGGCGGTTGTTTTGGAAACTGCCGAAGCTGCCAAGGCGCGTGGGGCAACGGTGCTCGGCGAATTTCTCGGTTCCGGTTGTTGCAGCGAAGCCACGGGCATTCTTGATCTCCGCCCCGATGGCGACGGTGTGAGTCGCGCGATTGAAACTGCGCTCGCCGAAGCGGGCATCACCTCGGAACAAGTCGGCATGATCGTCGCGCATGGCAACGGCACGCGCGCGTCTGATGGTTCCGAAGCGCTCGGCATCCGCAAAGTGTTCGGTGACAATCCGCCGCCGGTGACGGGTTTCAAATGGGCCTACGGACATTTGATTGCCGCGTCAGGCATTGTTGATCTCGTGCTCGCGCTGAAGGCGTTGAGCCAGCAGGTCGTGCCCGGCATTGCCACACTGAATACCCTTGATCCCGAATTCACGCCGTTCCCGGTTTCCGCCGCGTCGCAAAAACCGCGCAGCGACATTGCGCTGGTGATCTGCCGCGGCTTCGGCGGCATGAACGTCGCGGTGCTTGTCCGAGCTGCGGCCCAGTAGATGTTGACAGCAAACTCACTTTTATTTTGTGGGATGTGATTACAACCAGCCGAAGAAAGCGGCGGAGGGCCGCCGCAGTCCAAGACGCTGCCGCGCTCTATTGAGACTCCCGAGCCTCGCGAAGCGTTTTGGAGTGCGCCAGTCCTCTGGCGCTTTTGCTTGCGTTGCGCGTGAATAAATCATTTCGATGAATCCCCCATCTCCATCCGCTTCGCGCTGCGGGATTGATTCGGTGGAAATTTCCCGCATCGAAAAACTGCTGGCGGACTTGCAGCCGGAGGAGCTGCGGGATTTTTTCAGCGAACAGGAACTGAAGGACGCCGGACAGGGTGCGGGATGTGCCGCGAGTCTGGCTGCACGGTTCGCCGCGAAGGAGGCTTGCTGCAAATTATTTCCCCGAGAAACGGCCTTGGGAAAAATTGAACCGTCCGACTTCAGCGTGCGGCGCGACACGTACGGCGCGACGCAGATTGAACTCAGTCCCAAAGCGGAAGCGGTGATGAATCGCCATCGTCTCGCGGCCATTCGCATTTCGCTCACGCACACCGAGACGAGCGCGGCGGCGGTGGCGATGGCAGAACTGCGGCAGACCGAGGTGCCGTGGATTGGCAAGGTGCTTTACAAGTTTTTGCCGTATCGTCGCGCGCTGGTTTTGGAAAGTATGCATCGCGTGTTCGGCGACGTGGTGCCGAAGGAGGAAATTAAGAAGCTCGCGCAGGCGTATTACGGACATTACGCACGGTTCGCGCAGGAGTTTGTCACGCTGAAATTGATGTCGAAGGCGCGGCGGGAAAATTATGTGCGCGTGGAGAACAAGGAATCGCCGCTGGGCGCGCACACGAAAGGGAAAGGCTTGCTGCTGCTCACCGGGCATTTCGGCAACTGGGAGGCGTCAACCAGCGCGGCGATCAAACAATTTCCCGAATACAAAAATCTGTTTTACTTCGTGCGCCGGCCGATCAAGCCGCAATGGTTGAACGACCTCATCGCCTGGCGGGACCGGCGCAACGGGTTCGGCACGCTCGCCAAGTCGGGTTCGCTCGACACCATGCTGGAACTGCTGTCGAAGGGCGCCATTATTGTATTCGTTTATGACCAGCACGCGGGTAGGAAGGACGGCGTGGTGGTGGATTTTCTTGGGCATCCGGCGGGGACGTTCAAGAGCCTCGCGTTGCTGGCGCTGGCGACCGGCGCGCCGGTGATTCCCGCCGCCAGTTGGCGTGAACCGGACGGAACGCATGTGTTGCGCTTCGAAGATCCGCTGCCGTTGATCGAATGCGAAAGTGCGAGCGAGACGATCAAGAAGAACACGCAGCTTTACAACGATGCGCTTGGCCGGATGCTGCTGCGCCATCCCGAGCAATGGATCTGGATGCACCGGCGTTGGAAGGTCTAGCTGGTTGGCTGGCGCATGTTCATCGTCTCTGCGTTCATTATGCTTCGTTCCCTCCGCCAGCTCCATTAATTTTTGGCCCAAGATTCATTTGGAAACATTGATCTCATTGGTCACGCCCACCGTCGCTGCGCGCCTTTGCGCCGCGTGCGGGTTGTGCTGCAACGGCGTGCTGTTTCACACGGTGCAGCTCCAGCCCGGCGATTCGGCGAGGGAGTTGGCGGCGCTGGGATTGAAGCTGAAACGTAAACAGGGGCAGCACTACATTCTCCAGCCCTGTCCGGCGTTCAAGGAATCTTGCTGCGCGATCTACGCCGTGCGACCGCAGCGCTGCCGGTTGTTTGAGTGCCGGCAGTTGCTACGCGTCGAGGCCGGTGAAACCACCGAGGCGGTGGCGCTGGAAAAAATCCGTGAAGTGCAGCGGCGCGTGGCGGAGATGGACGATCTGCTCGAAACTTTCGGCGGAACGAATCGCAAACGCCCGCTCTCGAAACGCTTTGAAAAAGTCATGGCCGAACCGCCCGAAGCGCTCACCGATCCGGCGGCCCTGGCATTGCGGAACCGGCTGACGCGGGCGATGGGGGAGCTGAACGGGATCCTCAACCAAGACTTCCGCATCACGCTGAGTCGAGTCGGGGAACCGGGGGATGTAATCCGCATCGACTGACCGGGTATCTGCGGGTAGTTCAGCTAGCGCGGGTCTTGGAAGTTCGCGGTGCCGGTGTGTCGAGGATTCGCGCGAAACATCGGCCACGGACTGCTGGCCAGCACGCTGGATTCTTTCAACGCCCGGAGGCGGGTGTCGTTATCGCAAATGAGGATGTTTCCGCTGGAACTGATCGCGGGCGAGGAGCTCATGTGCGACGAGATCCACGAATCCCACTTCCATTTGCCGTTCGGCAGGAGCGCGATGAACGCCCCGCCGCGCGACGCGCAACAGACCGTGCCGTCTTCGAGAATGGCCGGGGTGGAATCCATCAATCCGCCGGTGTCGTGCTGCCATTTGATTTTGCCATCCGGGGAAATCGCCGTGCATTTTGAGTTTACCCCGACGTAAATCGTTCCATCGCTGTCAATGACGGGCGACGACTGGCTGAAGCCGCCGGTGTGCAGGTGCCAGCGTTCCGAGCCGTCCGCGTTGAGCGCGTAAAAGTTTCCATCCACGGACGTAAAATAAATCGCGCCGTCGCCGGTGAGGGCGGCCGAGGAAACAATCGGGCCGCCGGTGGAGAAGGACCATTTTATTTTCCCGTCGCGGTTCAGGGCGTAAAATTTTTTGTCGTGCGAGCCAAAATAGATCGTGCCATCCGTGGCCAGGGCAGGAGATGAATCAATCGCGCCGCCGGTGGCGAACTCCCACTGCTTGCTGCCAGCCGAGTCGAGCGCGTAGATTTTTTTATCCCACGAGCCGAAATAAATGGTGCCGTCATTGGCGATGGCCGCCGAGGAATCCACCCAGCCACCTGTGGTGAATGACCATTTTAGTTTTCCGTTGGGCGCGAGCGCATAAAATTTCCGGTCGCGGCTGCCGAAATAAATGGTGCCATCGGCAGCGAGGGCGGGCGACGAGTGAATGTCCGACTGTGTGGAGAAAGTCCATTTCACGACGCCGTTGGAGGTGACGGCAAACAGTTTGCCGATGAAACTTCCCGTGTAGAGGGTGCCGTCCGGGGCGATCGCGGGCGAGGAATCGCTATGCCAGTAGCCAAAAGCCACGCTCCAAAGATTGGTGCCTTCAAATTCCGCCCGGCTGGTGAGTTGGCCGAGAAGCAACATGGCGGCGGCGAACCGGACAGGCTGCTGCAAGTTGAACCGCATGGCGATCAAGCGGGGAGGGTTGGGGCGCAAAAGTTCCGGGGCGACCGTTCGGCTCTGGCGGGGCTTTGCATCATGGGGGCCAAGTTAAAACTGTGGCCAGCAGCAGGCAAACCAAATCACCTGCGGCATTTGGCCTTTGCATGACACGCCGATTTGTCGTAGATAATGCGCTCCGCATCTGCGGAATTATGAAACCTGAAGTGGAAATATACGACACGACCTTGCGCGACGGCAGCCAGGGCGAAGGCATCAATTTCTCGGTCGCGGACAAACTGCGAATTGCCGAAAAGCTCGACGCGTTCGGGGTTCACTATATTGAAGGCGGCTGGCCGGGTTCCAATCCGAAGGACATCGAGTTTTTCGCGCAGGCCAAGAAAAAGATATTCAAGAACGCGAAACTCGCGGCGTTTGGCTCGACGCGTAAAAAAAATACGCCCGTCGAACAAGACGATCAAGTGCGCTTGCTGATCGAAGCAGAAACGCCCGTGGTCACGATCTACGGCAAGACTTCGATGCTGCACGTCAAAGAAGTCTTGCGCTGCACGCCGGAGGAAAATCTGGCGATGATCGGCGACACGGTGAAATTTTTGAAAGACCACGGCAAGTTCGTCATCTACGACGCCGAGCATGGTTTCGACGGCTACAAACTGGATCCCGAATACGCCCTCGACACTTGGCGCGCGGCGGAAAAAGCGGGCGCGGATTTCGTCGTTCTGTGCGACACGAACGGTGGCTGTCTGCCGGCGGAAGTCGCGGCCATTACCAAAGTCGCGGTCGGCAAATTAAACTGCAAGGTCGGCATCCACACGCACGACGACATCGGCCTCGGCGTGGCCAATGCGCTCGCGTCAATCGAAGCCGGCGCGGTGCACATCCAAGGTACCGTGAACGGCTATGGCGAGCGCACCGGCAATTGCAATTTGACCAGCGTGATTCCCTGTGTGGCGTTAAAGTTGAAGAAATCTTCCATCCCCGCGAAGTCGCTGGCGAAGTTGAAGGAACTTTCTCAGTTCGTGGACGAGATTGCGAACCTGCGCCACAACCCGCGTCAGCCGTGGGTCGGTTCGGCGGCGTTCGCGCACAAAGGCGGCGCACACGTCAACGCGGTGCAGAAACTCGCGTCGAGCTACGAACACATCAATCCCGAACTCGTTGGCAACGAGCGCAACATTCTCATCAGCGATTTGGCGGGCCGCAGCAATATCGTCATCAAGGCGCAGGAACTCGGTTTCAAGATCACGAATGACACGCCGGAGTTGCGCGAGATTCTCGACACCATCAAGCAGCGCGAGCACGAAGGTTTTGAGTTTGAAGCCGCCGAAGCCTCGATGGCTTTATTGATCGAAAAAAAATTAACACATAAAGAATTGCCGTTCCGGGTTGATTCTTATGAGGTTTTTGTAAGTCGAAGCTATGGAAATGCTGCATTGTGCGAAGCATCCGTCACAGTCAGTGTTGATCAAGGAATCCTTGACGTGCAAGTGGAAGGAAAGTCCAGCCGTCTTTCCAAGCTGAAAGCAAACAACAAAGCCGCGAAATCCCACGAGTCGAAAGGAACCGGAGATGGTCCTGTTAACGCGCTTGATTCTGCGCTCCGCAACGCTTTGACCAAGTTTTATCCTCAATTGAGAGAAGTCACACTCACGGATTACAAGGTGCGCATCCTGGATGCCGTTCCCGGCTTGGCTGAAAAATTTCAGGCTCAAAAAAAAGCTGGAAACCTTCCTGCTTCTGACGTGGCCGACATCAACCAAGCGATTGAGAAACTTCGTGGCACTGCTGCAAAAACGCGCGTGCTGATTCAATCCACCGACGGCCAGCGCGAATGGGGCACCGTCGGCGTGAGCGAGAACATCATCGAAGCCAGCTTGCAAGCGCTGGTGGACTCGATGGAATTTGCGTTGTTGAAGAAATGAAGCTCTGACGCGAATTTCGCGAATTTCGCGAATTCCCTGAACCCAATGCCTGAACTGCTTTACAAAGAAGAGGTTTTCAAGCTCGTGGGTTTCTGCATGGAAATTCACCGCGAGCTAGGCAAGGGACACGATGAGGTCATCTACAAAGATGCGTTCGTGATTGACCTGCAACGTGGGGCGATTCCTTTCAGCCGCGAGTTGAAGTTTGAGATCAGTTACAAAGGCGTTGTCCTGCCGCATCACTATCGCGCCGACTTTGTGGTTTGGAACAAGATTCTGTTCGAGGCCAAGGCCGTTGAAAGATTGACCGACGCGCACGTGAAGCAGGTGATGAATTATCTGGCGGCGTCCAAGCTCGAAGTCGGCCTGCTGGTCAATTTCGGAGCTGACTCGCTGGAATGGAAGCGTGTTGTGTTGAGTCGCAATCGGCCACAACCGCTGCCGGAAGATTTTCGTTTATGAAAGAAAAGACGTTGACGCGAATTACTCGAATTTTCGCGAATTCATTTTTGCTTTCATGTTTTGTTTTTAATTCGCGTCAATTAGCGTAATTCGCGTCAAATTTTTATGTCCGAAATTTCCAAAGCCTACGAACCGCAGTCCGTCGAGGACAAATGGTATGACTTCTGGCTGAAGCAAGGTTGCTTCACCGCCGATCCGAAGTCCGCCAAGCCCGCATATTCCATCGTCATCCCGCCCCCGAACGTCACCGGCATGTTGCACATGGGCCACGTCTTAAATAACACCATTCAGGACATCCTTTCGCGCAAGGCGCGCATGGACGGCAAGGAAGTTCTCTGGTTGCCCGGCACCGATCACGCGGGCATCGCCACGCAGGTGCAGGTGGAAAAGGCGCTCAAGAAAGAGGAAAAGAAAACCAAATACGATCTGGGCCGCGAAGAATTTTTGAAACGCGTTTGGGCGTGGAAGGAAGAGAAAGGCGGCATCATCATCAACCAGCTCAAGAAGCTCGGGTGCTCGTGCGATTGGACGCGCGAACGGTTCACGATGGACCCGGAGTATTCGCGTTGCGTGCAGAAAGTTTTCGTCGAGCTTTACAAAAAAAATCTCATCTATCGCGGCAAACGCATGGTGAACTGGTGTCCGGCCACGCAGACCGCGCTGTCAGATGAAGAAGTGGAAATGAAACCGCAAAAAGGTTTCATGTATCACTTCAAGGTGCAGGTCGCCGAAGCCCCAGACACTTGG
>JANYDP010000250.1 GCA_025363535.1 Verrucomicrobiota bacterium
TGAAAAAGCAGCCGGAGATCGCGGGAGACGTCAGTAATGCTCTTTTCAGCCATGACCGAATGTAGGCTGATGCCACGGGAAAAATCCACTGCAAAGACAGCGTGCGCTTACGGATTCTTCAAATGGAAAAAAGGGAGTTGAGTTGTGGTGTCCGGCCTGTGGCCGGATATTTTGGCAGCAAATCCCCATTGAGACGCTTCAACGCGACTCAATCGGCGGCTTACTGGTAACTCTTGGCGAGCTCCTGTAGGCGGGGATAAACCGGGGACGAACTGGGCGTGCGATCTTTCACGGCGGCGAAAATCTTTTTCGCATCGGCAGGATTGTCGCGGGAGATGGCGACGACGTAGTCCAGTTGAATCCACGCGAGGCGCGGGTCTTGAATGGAGCGGCCGTAGGTGGCGAGCCAGTTGCCAAAGACCTTCGGCCCGGCCTGCTGCGCGGCGGTGAGTGAGGTTTGCAAATCGTAGGACATGCCCGGCAACTGTTCGCCCACAACTTTCTTGGCGGCGAGTTCCTTCGCATGGGTTTCGCTTTCCTGCTTCACCTCCCCGTAGTAGGTCACCAGTTCGTAGCAGCCGAACAGCACCAGCACAATGATGACAACCGCGATAAGTTTCGTGATCATGATTCCTCAATCCGTTCGATGCGCGCGCCGAGCTTGCGGAGTTTGGCGTCCATGGTTTCGTAGCCGCGATCCAGATGGTAAATGCGGTTGACCTGCGTGGTGCCTTTGGCCGCGAGTCCCGCGATGACCAGCGCCGCCGAGGCGCGCAGATCGCTCGCCATCACCGGTGCGCCGCTCAAGGGCTTGCCACCTTTGACAATCGCGCTCGGGCCTTCGATTTCAATGTCCGCGCCCAGCCGCGTCAGTTCGCTGACGTGCATGAAGCGCGATTCAAAAATCCTTTCGGTGATGATGCTGATGCCAGGCGTGAGAATCATCAACGCCATCATCTGCGCCTGCACATCGGTCGGGAAACCGGGGTAGGGCAGGGTGGTGATGTCGAGCGGCTTGAACTTCCCACCGCGACTGAACGTGAGTCCGGCGGCGCTGCGAACCATTTTCACGCCGGCGGATTGTAACTTGTCCAGCACTGCGTGCAAGTGATCGGCCCGCGCGCCGCGCAGGGTGACTTCGCCGTTCGTGGCGGCGGCGGCAATGGCGTACGTGGCGGCTTCGATGCGGTCGGGAATGACTTCGTGCTCGGCACCGTGCAGTGCCTTGACGCCGGTGATCGTGATGGTCGGACTGCCCGCGCCGGAAATTTTTGCGCCCATTGCGTTGAGGAAGTTTGCGACATCCACGACCTCCGGTTCGCACGCGGCGCTTTCAATCACGGTCACACCTTCCGCGAGCGTGGCGGCCATCATCACGTTGGCCGTGCCGAGCACGGTCGAGCCGGCGCGGCCGCCGAGAAACAAATCAGCGCCGACGAGACGCTTGGCGCTGGCTTCCACGTAGCCGTTCTCAATTTTGATCTTCGCGCCGAGCGCTTCAAAGCCTTTCAAGTGAAGGTTGATAGGCCGCGCGCCGATGACGCAGCCGCCGGGCAGCGAGACGGTGGCCTTCTTCAACCGGCCCAGCAGCGGCCCCATGATGCAGATGGAGCCGCGCATTTTGCGGACGAGATCGTAGTCGCCCATGCCTCGGATTTTTTTGGCATGAACGCGGACGGTGTTGCCTTCGATCTCCACCTTCGCGCCGAGCCAGGTGAGAATCTGGCCCATGAATTTCACGTCGCTGAGCTTCGGAACATTGCGGATGACGCAGGGTTCGCCGGTGAGCAGCGTGGCGGCCATGATGGGCAGCACCGCGTTCTTCGCGCCGCTGATGGTGACGTCGCCGTGGAGCGGCACGCCGCCTTTGATCAATAAACTTTCCATGATAAAAATTAAATGGGTGAACCGTGACCAACACCGGCGGTGAGAAATCATTCAACGCCGGGCGATTAAAATTCTTTCGCGGCGAGTGTAGTCCGGCAGGACGGCTTCGACAACCCACTTTTGTTTTTCAAAAATTTCCCGGAGCGTGGCGGCCTGGCCTTCACCGAATTCGAGCATCAATTTGCCCTTTGGTTTCAGGAACGCGCCCGCTTCAACCGCCAGCCGACGATAAAAATCCAGCCCGTCCACGCCGCCGTCCAGCGCGCCGCGCGGGTCGTAATCGCGGACTTCCGGTTCCAGCGTTTCGATTTCCGCGCTGGGAATGTAGGGCGGATTGCTGACGATCAAATCGAATTTAATTTCCGGCGGCAGCGCGGCAAAACCATCGCCTTGGGAAAACTGGACACGCTCGGTGAGTTGGTGATGGGCGGCGTTTTGTTGGGCGAGGGTCAGCGCGTCCGGCGAAACATCCACGGCGAAGACGTGCGCGCCGGGAGATTTCAAGGCGAGGGCGATGGCCAGGCAGCCGCTGCCGGTGCCGAAGTCGAGGGCGGTTGAGGGTTGAGGGTTGAGGGTTGATAGAAAATTCCACCCGGCTTCGGCGAGGAGTTCAGTTTCCGGTCGCGGGATCAAGACGTGGCGGTGGACGGCGATTTCAAATCCGCAAAAGGAAGTCGAACCGAGAATGTGCTGCAGTGGTTCGCGCTGGCCGCGCCGACGGACGAGTTCACGGAAACCATCCGTTTCGGCAGGTGTGAGCGCGCGCTCGAAGTTCAGATATAACTTCATGCGCGGCATTTTGAGGAGATGCGCGAGCAGCAGCTCGGCTTGCAGGCGGGAAGATTCCACGTTTTTTTTCACCAGGAACTCCGCGCTTTTTTGAATGCCCTCGAGGACGGTCACGCGGCCACTTTACGAAATTATCCGGTGGCACAAAGAAAATTCAAAGCGCGTTCCCGCTTGCGGAGCGGGCGGCGGGTTTTTATGTTCGACACATGAAAAAGATTTCTTTCTGGCTGGCGTTGGTTTTGTTCACCACTCCGTTGGCGGTGCGCGCGCAGGACGCGGCGACGGAGGAACGCTTGAACAAGTTGACCGCGCAGATTCAAGACCTCGTGGAAGCGCAGGGCGCGCAGAGCAAACGCATCGAGGCGCTGGCCAGGGAAATCCAGGCCATGCAGCAGGCGCAGGCGAACCAGCCGGTGGTGAACTACGCCTCGCACGACGACGTCAAGGAACTCGCCGCCAAACTCAAAGAGGTGGACAACAAACGGCAGGAGGACAGCGACCACATCTCCGCAGTTCTGAAAAGCCTTGGAAAAAGCATCGGGGCGAACGCCAGCAAGAAACAAACGCCCACGCCGAAATCCGCCGACGATCCCGCGCCCAAAGTTTCAAACTCTCCGGAAAATGGTTTTGAGCATGTGGTCAAACCCGGCCAGACGCTCTCGGCCATCATCCAGGCGTACCGCGATCAAAACATCAAGGTGACGTTGAAGCAGGTGCTGGACGCTAATCCGAATTTGAAGCCGGAGAAGATGTACGTCGGGCAGAAGATTTTTATTCCCGCGCC
>JANYDP010000259.1 GCA_025363535.1 Verrucomicrobiota bacterium
ATCGGGCCAGACTTCGGAAGCGATCTCCCGCGAAGTAAGTCTGTTTAACTTCGGTTTGCCGTCCGCCACCGTGGAAGCCATCTCGCGTGAGGTCAGCGTGTTCAACTTTGGTCTGCCGTCCGCGCCGGTGGAAGCCATTTCGCGCGAGGTCAGCGTCTTTAACTATGGCGTGCCGCCGGTGGTTTTTTCTATCGGCTCAACCAACATTCTTAAAGATGAAATCAACCGGGTGCCGTTGGCGTTCCAAACAATTCTCGATTTGGCTAGTGTGAGCCTAACGCTGCAATCAGATGATTCACGGCTGCAAATTTTGGGTGTCACACCCGTTTCACCCGAAGTGATTTCAATGGCACTGGGCACGGTGGTTTCTAACAATCATCCGATTACGTTCACACTCAACCCGGGAACGATACCAGCGACAAATCACGTCCTCGCCTATCTGAATTTCCAAGGCATCACGAATCTGGAATCCGCCATCGTGCCGCTGACGATCAACAATTTCACCAGCACTCGCAGCAGCGGACAGATCGCTCCGGGGGCAACGACCAACGGTCAGGTCATCCTCATCGTGAACCAGCCGATTCTCTTTCCGACCAACCGGTTGCCGTTAGATTTCACCATGTATGGCATTCCCGGAGCGACGTATGCCATCCAAGCCTCCACCAACCTTGCTCCGGCGTTCTGGATCGAAATACAGCGATTGTTGGAGAGTGGTCCGACACTTTCGATCACGGGTCTGACCAATCGTGGCTCGCAGCAGTTTTATCGCGCGCAGCAGGTTGGGCCGTGATTCCCGGCGCAGTCACCGATAGACTTCGCGTCTGTGCCGGACCCGGTTGACGCGCACAATCCGGATCGTGTCGGCAATTTCATAAATCACCCGGTAATCACCCACGCGGATGCGCCAGTCGTTTTTGCTGCCGGCCAGCTTGCGACAGTCTGGTGGACGCGGGTTTTGGCCAAGTGCTCGAATGGCCGCAATGACCCGGTCATGAATCTCTGCGGAAAGCCGTTTGAGATCTTTCTCAGCGGAGCGTTCAAGGAAGACTCGATACATGATCAGCGGCTGCAACGGTCAGCCAGATAATCTTCGAGCGGACGATAGTGCTGGGGCTTCTGGCGGGCGCGCTTCAACCAGGCAATGTCGGTCGCATCTTCTGCGCGTTCTAGCAGTTCCTTGTATTCCTTGATCGGAAGAATCACGGACACGGGCTTGCCGTTGCGTGTGACAATCTCGGGTTCCAGCAGCGTCGTCTTCATGGCGCGCAATCTATCAGGCGTGCTGGCATTTCGCAAACCTGTCTTCCTTCACCGCAAATGATTCACCGCATCGTTCACACCGGCGACTACTTCTTCGCGGGTCTTCAAGTTGCGAATTCGGACGTAATCCTCGCTGTCCATCTTCGCTGTGTGAGTGGCTTTTAATTCCTGCGCGCGTTTGAACTGCTTGTCCGGCTTGGCGGCAACGGGTCACGCTGCCATAAGTCCAGCCCGCGCCAATGCCGCTTCGAACACGCCAAGCAGGTTTTCCTTTTGACTGGCCACAGATTTCTGCGGATCAAGTTTCTTTTCCAAGGCAAGGCCCGATTGCGCTTCCGTGAGGCGCAACAGGCGTTCGCCACCGATCAATTTGATCAGGTCAATCTGGATTTTATTGCGGTCAACCATGACGTTATTCTTGACGAAAACCGTAGAATTGCAACATGCGGTTTAGGGTTTCCGGCGAGGTTTCGCCGTATTCCGTGTGTGCCGACTGCGCGGCTCGTTCAAAATCACCCTCGTTAAAGTCCATTACACTGTTGGGTGGATGCAGGCTGGCTACCATGGCTGCTTCAAGGACTTCGTGATAAAGCGTGATGGATAATTCCCGCTCGTTCAATCCAGCCTAGATGACCAAATCAAATTTTCGGCCAAGGATTCTTGTCGTTGCGACCGCTTCCCGCTCCAATGCGTCCACCATTGGAGCATGGGTAAACTCAATGCTGGCGATCACAAACCCACCGCGCAACCGGAGGTTCTTAAACATGTTCGGATCAATCATGCTTTCAATCGTTTCGCCGTCCCGGGTGCGGCTTCACCTCAAATGATTCGCCGCATCGTTCACACCGGCGACCACTTCTTCGCGCGTTTTCAAGTTGCGGATGCGGACGTAATCCTGGCTGTCCATCTTCGCGGTATG
>JANYDP010000304.1 GCA_025363535.1 Verrucomicrobiota bacterium
GGCGAGGCAAACGCCGTGGCCAGGGAGATCCGCACCAGCTCGCGGTTCTCGCCGAAGTAATCGAACAGGCTGGTCAGCACTTCGATGAGCTGCGCCCGGAGTCCGCTGGCGCGCCCCGCCGCCTCCTTCATCAGCTCCAGCTTCTTGTCGTGCGATTCGCTCACCAGCGCCTGAAACAATCCCGCTTTGTCCTTGAAGTAATAATACAGCGCGGGCTTGGACACCTTGGCGTCGCTCACGATCTGCTGCACGGACGCGGCGGCGTAGCCGCTGTGGGCAAAGCACTTCACCGCCGCGCGCAGAATCTGCGCCCGGGTCTCGCTGGTGTTTGCGGCTTTGGTCATGACCTACCGAACGGTAGGTAGTCTGGCTGGAACTGTCAAATAATTTTTTGAAAGCCGGGGCCGCCCCGCCGCGCTCCCGTCTGGTTGTGCTCAGGGGCCATGGCCAAGCCACCCTGGCCCGCCTGCCACCCCCGCATTGGAGATTGAAACCGGCGGCGCAGTCTTTTACGGTGGCGTTGGTTGTCAGCAGAAAACAAATCTTTGAACCCGGCTAATTTTATGATCAGCAGACTTAAACAAATTATCGGCGTGGTCGGCGCGGCCGCCCTCCTCGTTTTTACCGGCTGCAAGCCGTCCGGCGACAACGCGAATGCCACCACCATCAAGGTCGGCGAGTTCGCCTCGCTCACCGGCAGCGAGGCGTCGTTTGGCCGCTCCTCGCACAACGGCACGCTGCTCGCCATCGAGGACATCAACGCTGCCGGCGGCGCGCTCGGAAAAAAGTTTGAGCTGCTTTACGAGGACGACCAGTCGAAGGACGGCGAGTCCGCCACCGCAGTGAAGAAGCTCATCTCGCGCGACAAGGTGGTGGCCATCCTCGGCGAAGTCGCCTCCGGCCGCTCGCTCGAAGCCGCGCCGATCTGCCAGCAGTTCAAGATTCCGCAAATTTCCCCCTCCTCCACCAACCCCAAAGTCACGCAGATGGGCGATTATATTTTCCGCGTCTGCTTCGAGGACAGGTTTCAAGGCGGCGTGGTGCTGGCCAAATTCGCCCTGCAAAGTTTGAAGGCCAAGCACGTTGCCATTCTCACGGACGTGAGCGCGCCTTACAGCGCCGGGCTGACAACCTATTTCAAGGAACAGTTCATCGCCGGTGGCGGCACCGTGGTGGCCGAGCAAAAATTCACCAAGGATGACAAGGATTTTAAGGCGCAGCTCACCGCGATCAAGAGCCTGAATCCCGATGCGATCTTCCTGCCCATCTATTACGGTCCGGCCACGCTGATCGCCTTGCAGGCGCGCGAACTCGGTTTCACCGTGCCGCTGTTTGGCGGGGACGGCTGGGAAGCGCCGGAACTGGTGCAAGGCCCGGGCGCGGCGGCGGCGCTCGAAGGATGTTTCTTTTCCACCCACTTCGCGCCCGACCAAGATTCACCCGAAGCCAAGGCATTCGTGAAAAAATATGAGGCCAAGTTCAGCGCAACGCCCGACGCGATGGCCGCGCTCGGTTACGATTCTGCGCTCGTGCTGGCCGACGCCATCAAACGCGCCGGTTCCACCGAAGGCTCGAAAATCCGCGCCGCCCTCGCCGCCACCAAAGATTTCGACGGTGCCACCGGCAAGATGACGCTGGATGAAAATCGCAACGCCCGCAAGCCGGCGGTGATCCTCGAAATCAAGGGCGGGAAATTCGTCTATCGCGAAACGGTAAATCCGTGACCGAATTTTTCCAACAGCTCATCAACGGCCTGTCCGTCGGCGCGATGTATGCCCTGATCGCCCTGGGCTACACGCTGGTCTATGGTGTGTTGCGATTCATCAACTTCGCGCACTGCGATGTCTTCATGGTCGGAGCTTTCGCCGGGATGTACATCGGGCGCGGCTTCACCCAGACCACGATTGGCGGCGGCCTCGTGGTGATGATCGGCGCGATGGTGGTCTGCGCCGCGCTGGGTATTCTGATCGAGCGTTTTGCCTACCGGCCATTGCGCAGCCGTTCCAAACTCACCGTGCTCATCACCGCCATCGGCATTTCGCTGCTGCTCGAAAACGCCGGCCAGCTTGTCTTTGGAACCAACCCGCAGTCCTTCCCCGACATTTTTCCCGCGCACAAATTCGAGTTCGGCGAGCTCGTGATTTCCAGCAAAGATCTCGTCGTGCTGGCGGTCGCCGTCACGCTGCTCTGCGCGCTGCAATTTCTCGTGCATAAAACCAAAGTCGGCACGGCCATGCGCGCGGTGTCGTTCAATCCGCAGGCCGCCGCGCTGATGGGCGTGAACTTGAACCACCTGGTCAGCTTCACGTTTGGCCTTGGCTCGGCGCTCGCGGCGGCGGCGGGAATTTTGTGGGCCTACAAGTTTCCGAAAATTGATCCGCTCATGGGCGTGACGCCCGGCCTCACCGCGTTTGTCGCCGCCGTCATCGGCGGCATCGGCAACATTCCCGGCGCGGCGCTCGGCGGGTTGCTGATTGGCGTCATCGAAACCTTTGTCAAAGGCAGCCGCTGGTCCACCTGGACGGAAGCCATCGCGTTCGTGCTGCTGATTTTGATTCTGTTGTTCCGCCCCGCCGGCCTGCTGGGCAAACTTCAACCGGAGAAAGTCTGATGCTGCTGGCGCGCCCCCGCATCTCCCTGCTCGTCGCGCTCGTCGCGAGCATTTTGCTGGGAATTTTTCAAAATCAAATTGACCCGTACTTCGTGGATGTGCTGACTCGCATCGGCATCAACATCACGCTCGCCGTCAGCCTCAACCTCATCAACGGCCACACCGGCCAATTCTCCCTCGGTCACGCCGGCTTCATGGCCGTGGGCGCCTACACGGCGGCGGCCATGACGATGTTTGCCGCGCCGCATGTTATTCCCGCGACTGCACCGGCCATAGTTTCCATGCTGTGGTTTTTGCTCGCGCTGCTGGCGGGCGGCTTGGTGGCGGCGGCCGCCGGCCTTCTCGTTGGTGCGCCGTCGCTGCGGCTCAAGGGCGATTACCTTGCCATCGTCACGCTCGGCTTCGGCCAGATCATCGCCGTGGTGTTCCGCAACATCGAACCGCTCGGCGGCGCGCTCGGACTCAACGGCATCGCGGCTTACACCAATTTGTTCTGGGTCTTCACTGCCGCGACGCTGGCGGTCTATGTCGTCACCGCGATGGTCAACAGCACTTACGGACGCGGCTTCCTCGCGACGCACGATGACGAAGTGGCCGCCGAAGCGATGGGCATCAACACCACGCGCTACAAGATTGTCGCGTTTGTCATCGGAGCCTTTTTCGCCGGCGTTGCGGGTGGGCTATATGGACATTTCACGCTGACGATCAATCCCAAGGGCTTTGACTTCAACCGCAGCATTGAAATTGTCGTCATGGTCATCGTCGGCGGGATGGGGCGGACGGGCGGCGTGATTCTGGCGGCGGTGCTGCTCACGCTGTTGCCGGAGGGATTGCGCACGCTGACAGGAGTCTCACCGTCGCTGCGGTGGATCGGGGAATCACGCCCGCTGCTTTACTCCATCCTACTGATTGGCCTGATGCTGCTGCGGCCACAGGGACTGTTTTATTTCCGCAAAGCTTCGCGACCCCGCACATGAGCGCACCCCTGCTGCAACTGGACGAGGTCACGATCCGTTTCGGCGGATTGACGGCGGTGTCGTCCGTGAGCTTGCAGATCGGGGAAGGTGAACTCGTGGGCCTCATTGGCCCGAACGGCGCGGGGAAGACCACGGCGTTCAATCTCATCACCGGCGTCTATCAACCCACCGGCGGCGTGATTTCGTTTGCGGGAAAAAACACCGCGAGCCTGAAACCGCATCGGCTCGCCCGGCTTGGCATTGCGCGGACGTTTCAGAACATCCGCCTGTTCGCGAGTATGAGCGTGTTCGACAATGTGCGCACCGCCGTCCAGTTGCATCGCCCCCACGGCGTGCGCAACGCCCTCTGGCGCGGAAAGGGTTTTCGCGACGGGGAGGCGGCGGTAGCTAGGCAGGTGATGGAACTGCTGGAGATCTTTCACCTCGGTAAATTCCGCGACGAACCGGCGAAGAGCCTGCCGTACGGCGAACAGCGGCGGTTGGAAATCGTCCGCGCGCTGGCCACGCAGCCCAAGCTGCTGCTGCTGGACGAACCCGCCGCCGGGATGAACCCGACGGAGAAGGCCGAGCTGACGAAGCTGATCCGCTTCGTGAAGGAGAAGTTTAAGATCTCCGTGCTGCTCGTCGAACACGACATGCAGGTGGTCATGGGCATCTGCGAACGGATCGTGGTGCTGGATTACGGCGTGAAGATCGCCGAAGGTGCGCCGGAGGAAATTCGCAAGAATCCGGCGGTGATTGCGGCCTATCTCGGTGAATGAACAACTTGATTTACGATTTACGATTTACGCGGTCGCCGGCCTTCGTTTGCGGTTCGTAAATCGTAAATCAAAAACACCCGGATGTTAGAACTTAAAAATCTCGCGGTCAGCTACGGGGCCATCCACGCGCTGCACGGCATCTCCCTGGCCGTGCCGGCGGGCGGCATCGTCACCCTGATCGGCAGCAACGGTGCGGGGAAGAGCACCACGCTGCGCACCATCTCCGGGTTGGTGAAGCCGCTGTCCGGGGAAATTCTCTACGAGGGCCGGAACATCGCGGGGTTGCCGCCGCATGAGATCGTGAAGCGCGGACTCTCGCAGGTGCCGGAAGGCCGGATGATCTTTGCGAACCTCACCGTTCACGAGAACCTGATGATGGGCGCGTATCTCCAGCACGACAAAGCGGTGATCCGTCAGGAACTGGCGCTGGTCTTCGCCACGTTCCCGCGTTTGCAGGAACGCGAGCAGCAGGTGGCCGGGACGCTCTCCGGCGGCGAACAACAGATGCTGGCGATTGGTCGCGCGCTGATGAGCCGGCCCAAGTTCCTGATGCTGGACGAGCCGTCGCTCGGGATTGCGCCGCTGCTGGTGAAGACGATTTTTGAAAAGATCGTGGAGATCAACCGCGAGCGGGGCATCACCATCCTGCTCGTGGAGCAGAACGCCAACCGGGCGCTGGAGATTTCCCAGTTCGGCTACGTGCTGGAAACCGGCCGCATCATCTTGTCCGACACCTCCGCCGCGTTGCGCCAGAATCCGCAGGTGCGGAGCGCGTACCTGGGCGGGTAAGGAGCGGACGGGATGGTTTTTGCCCGCGTCAACCGAAGTCCCCGCTGCCCGCCTGAGCCGAATGTGCCGGCACCTGCGCGTCTGGGTGGCAACACCGCGCGGCGGTGTCCCCGTCCGCAGCGCGGCACTGAAACGCCGGGCGATTTTCGATGACTGAAGCTGGGTGCGGCATGGCGACCGCCCCGCCCCGGTACCGCTCGCTTCAAATCACCGTCCCATGCGGTACCACGCCGTTCTTGGGGATGATGACGATGCCGTCACGGATGAAGTAGAGTTCGTGGTCCACGTTCTCCGGCTTGCCGGCGGGGGAGATGACGACGTTGTTCCCGATGCGGGCGTTCTTGTCAATGATGGCGTTCTCGATGCGCGCGTTGCTGCCGATGCCGATGCGGGGGCGTCCGGCTTTCTCGTTGATGGCGATGGAGGCGGCGGATTCGTAGTAGTCGCAGCCCAGCCCGACGACGCGGTGCAGGCTGGTGCCCGCGCCCACCTGCGTGCGCAGGCCCATGATGCATTGGCGGATGGCGCAGTGGTTGAGGATGCAGCCGTCGGAGATGACGGCGTGGTCAATCTGCGCGCCGTTGATCTTGGAACCCGGCAGGAAGCGCGGGCGGCTGAAGATGGGCGCGCCCATGTCGAAGAAGTTGAAGCGGGGCAGCTCGGCGGTGGCGTCGAGGTTGGCCTCGAAGAAGGAGCGGATGGTGCCGACGTCCTCCCAGTAACCCTGGAAGACGTAGGAGAAGACGCGGTGGGTCGTGATGGCGTCGGGAATGATGTGCTTGCCGAAATCGGTTTGGGTGTTGTCGAGCAGCTTGCAGATGACTTCGCGGTTGAAGACGTAGATGCCCATGGAGGCGAGGAAGAGTTCGCGGTCGTCGTTGATGCCGAGCTTGGAGTGCCAGTCTTTGGGGAGCTTAAGGGTGTCCTGCACGGCCGGGTCTTTCGGCTTTTCCACGAAGCGGGTGATGCGGCGCTCCTCGTTGATCTGCATGATGCCGAGGGACTGCGCGTCGTTGCGGAGGACGGGGATGGTGGCGATGGTGATGTCCGCCTTGCTCTCGACGTGCTGGTCCACGATCTGGCTGAAGTCCATCCGGTAGAGCTGGTCGCCGCTGAGGATGAGCAGGTAGTCCCAGTCGTTGTTGAGAAAGTGCGCAAGGTTTTTGCGGACGGCGTCGGCGGTGCCCTGATACCAGGTGGTGTCGGTGAAGGTCTGCTCGGCGGCGAGGATTTCCACGAAGCCGCCGGAGAAATGATCGAACTTGTAGGACTGGGAAATGTGGCGGTGAAGCGACGCGGAGTTGAACTGCGTGAGCACATAGACGCGGCGCAGGTCGGAGTTGATGCAGTTGGAGATGGGAATGTCCACGAGGCGGTACTTGCCGGCGAGCGGCACGGCGGGCTTGGCGCGCTCCTTGGTGAGCGGAAACAACCGCGTGCCCGCGCCGCCGCCCATGACGACGGACAGCACGTTGCTGGTATTGATGGATTGCCGTCCGGTCTGGGACATGAATTTTTTGGGTTGGAGTTCCGGTTTTGACATAATTTTTATTTTGTCGAGGTTGTGGCGGAGTTATACGCCCGCGAAAGTGGGCATGGCAAGCGGTAAAAAGTTTTTTGTCCGGCGAGATCGGGTCACGCGCAAATAGTGCGGATGCATCAAGTCTGAACTGCGGGCGGGAGAGAGAAAGGCGTGCCATTGCCAAAGTGACTGGGTGATGTTACCTGTTGCCCATGTCTCCGTTCGAACCAGGGAACACGCTCACATTTTGGAACCGCCGCCGCATTTGTTTGGCCGCGGCTCTGGCCGTGGCTCTGACGGGGCCGGCACCGGCGCGCGCGGTGATGACTAATCTGGTGACGAGCTTGGAGGATTCCGGTCCGGGTTCGTTGCGCCAGGTGATGGGCGATTCAAATCCGGGCGACTTCGTAAGGATCCGCACCAACGGCATCATTCACCTGACCAGCGGCGAAATTGTCATCACCAACAACTTTAATCTCGGCGGGTTGGGCGCGACGAATCTGGTCATCAGCGGTAGCAACACCAGCCGCGTGTTCAATGTTTCCGTCGGAGTCACCGGCACCATCGCCGGCCTGACGATTCGTGATGGCCGGGCCGGAGATGGAATGACCAACAGCCTCGTCAGTGACAGTGGCGCTGACGGTGGCGGTTTATACAACGCGGGCAACTTGACAATGAACCGGTGCATCTTCACCGCCAACCGCAGCGGCAATGGCGGCGACGGAGTCGTGGGAACCAATGGTCCCGGCAATGTGGGCGGCAGCGGTGGTGCCGGCGGTTCGGGCGGCGCGGGTGGTGCGATCTTTAACCGGGGTACTTTGATCCTGCTGGATTGCGCTGTCCTCACCAACGCCGGCGGGTTTGGCGGCAATGGAGCGAGTGGAGCTTTCGGCCCTGGTCCGCTACAGGGTCGGACGAACGGGACGGGCGGATTGGGTGGTGCTGGCGGAGCGGGCGGGGGAATTTTCAACAGCGGCACGCTCGTGATCGAGCGCTGTTTGTTCAGTGGCAATTTGGCGGGTTATGGAGGCGTTGGTGGTGACAGGGGCGGAGGTTCGGGCGGTTCTGGCGGCGGCGGTGGTGGCATTTGGAACCAGGGCGGCGCGGTGACCATTGCGACTTGCACGTTCAGCGGCAATTTTTGCGGGGCTGGGAATAGAGGTGGCTTTGAAGGCAGTTCTCCCTTGTGGCTTCTGGCCGGCAACGGCGGTGTCGGAGGCAGTGGAGGAGGTATTGGCAATCAACGAGGAACGCTTCTCATTGCCAACTCTGCATTCAACAACAATGGCACCGGTATTGGTGGTGGCGGCGGAGTTGGCGGAATGTCCGGTGGCGGACCGGGCCGTGGCGGAGATGGTGGAAATGGTGCGGGTTTATGGAATGACCAAGGGAACATGACCGTGATTCTTTGCACCATCAGCAGCAATCTTTGCAGTGCGGGCGGTGCGGCAATTGGAATTATGGCCCCGCCGGGGTCGGTGGAAGCGGTGGCGGCATTGGGAATCGAGCAGGAAGCCTAACTGTTACGGCAAGCACGTTGAACGGGAATGCCTGCGGAAATGGCGGGCAAGTCGGAGGTGAAATCGAGTACCAATCGCTGGCGACGGCAGCGGGGGGCTCAGGTGGAGGTATGGCGGCTCCATTCAGCAGCAATTCGGTTGTGATTCTTCAAAACACGCTGACTGCCCAGAATGCGAGCGGCAGACAGATTGATTGCTGTTACCCTTACCATACCAATTCCGCTCCCGGTCGCGACGTTGCCGGCGCGTTCACCTCGTACGGTTACAACTTGATTGGTGTGGGTGATGCCAGCAGCGGCTTGGTGAATGCAACCAACGGCGACCTCGTTGGCACCACCAACGCGCCCGTCATCCCGTGGCTCGGCCCGCTTCAGGACAACGGCGGTCCGACGTTGACCCACGCTTTACTCGCAGGCAGCCCGGCGATTGATGCCGGAACTAACAGCGGCCTGGCGTTCGATCAGCGCGGCCAGCCGCGCACGATTGACAATCCCGCCGTCCTGAACGGGGCCGGCAGTGATGGAACGGACATCGGTGCCTTGGAAGTGAATCACGTTCTGACCGCCACGGACGTGCGCAGGATTGGCAACGACATTCTGGTGAGATTCACATCCGTCTCGGACAAAACTTATGGCGTAGAATATAGATCGGAAATTTATGGAGCCGTGTGGATTCGTGTTCCCATCACCATAGCCGGCACTGGTGGTTTGGTCACCTACACCGATGCCGACGCGGGACTGTTGCCGCGCCGCTTCTATCGCCTGTCCGAGTTGCCGTAAAAATTTACTCATTTGCGGCAGGCTTTACTGCCCCGCCCCGTCCGCGCCGCCACCATCCAAATCAATCAAAATGTCGCGCGGTTCCGCGCCCTTGCTCTCGCCGACGATGCCGCGATTTTCCAGCTCGTCCATGATGCGCGCCGCCCGGCCGTAGCCGAGCCGCAGGCGGCGTTGTAGCAATGAGACGCTCGCCTTCTGTTCGCTGCGGATGACTTCGATGCACTGCTGGATGATTTCCTCGTCCTCATCAATGCCGCTCTCGTCGCCGAAGCTGGTCACAGGTTTGGAAAGTTGCTTGTGGATTTCCAGTTCGTAGCTCGGCTTCGCCTGCTGCGCGATGAAGTCAACCACGCTTTGGATTTCCTGATCCGTGATCAAGGCTCCTTGCGCGCGAATCAACTTCGCCGAGCCGGGCGGCAGATAAAGCATGTCGCCCTTGCCGAGCAGTTTGTCCGCGCCCTTCGCATCGAGAATCGTCCGCGAGTCCACGGCGGCGGCGACTTGGAACGCGATGCGCGCGGGAATGTTCGATTTGATCACGCCGGTGATGACATCCACGGACGGACGTTGCGTGGCGACGATGCAATGAATGCCCGCTGCGCGCGCCATCTGCGTGATGCGCGCGATGGCCATTTCCACATCTGCCGGGGCGACTAACATCAGGTCCGCCAGCTCGTCAATGATGACGACGATGTAGGAAAGTTTTTCGGGAATGACGATGTCTTCCTCGCGCGGCACGACAATCTGTTCGTCCACCTCGACGGCAAAACCATCCGTGCCCGGCTCCACTTTTTCCTTCTTGGCCATGAGCGGCAGTTCGGGTTCCGAGGCCTTCTGCGGCTGGTTTTTCGGGCGTTCGTTGAACCCCTTGATGTTGCGGTGACCGACGCGGGCGAAGATCTGGTAGCGCTTTTCCATTTCGTTCACCACCCAGCGCAGCGCGAGGATGACCTTCTTGGGATCGGTGACGACGGGGACGACCAGATGCGGCAGCACGTTGTATTGCTGCAACTCGACGACCTTGGGATCAATCATCACGAAGCGCAATTGATCCGGCGTGAAGCGGTAGAGCAGCGACGCGATGATGGAATTGATGCAGACGGATTTTCCCGAGCCGGTGCTGCCGGCGATGAGCAGGTGCGGCATCTCCGCGAGGTCGGCGATGATGGGGTGGCCGTAAACATCCTTGCCCAACGCGATGGGAATGCGGGCCTTGGTGTTGCGCCATTCGTCGGACTCGAACAGGTCGCGCATGATGACCTTGGTCTTGATGAGGTTCGGCACCTCGATGCCGACGGAGCTTTTGCCGGGGACAGGCGCGAGGATGTTGATGCGTTCCGCCTTGAGCACGGCGGCGATGTTGTTGGAGAGCGCGGCGATTTTTTCCAGCTTCACGCCGGGCGCGGGATGCAACTCGTAGCGCGTAATGGTCGGGCCTTTGGTGATGTCGCCGAGGGAAACTTCGATGTCGAACTGCGCGAGCGTCTGCTGCATGAGCCGGGCGTTGGCCATCAATTCCTCCTTGGACTCCGTCGGCTTCACGGTCATGTCCGGGTGCTGGAGGAAATCCATCGCCGGCAGTTGATAATTCCCGATCATCGGCGTCTGCGCGACGGTGATGGGCTTGGGTTTGCGCGGCAGAAGTTTGGGCTTGGGCTGGATCGTGGGCGCGGAACCGTCGGCGAAGGTGATGACTGGCTCGGCTTTGGCCTCATCAGATTTTTCGGCGACGGCCACTGCTTCGTCCGTCTTGGTGGCCGCAGGTTCGGCGGCCTTGCCGAGAATATCTGCGGTGGTGGCGGCCACGATTCCCTTGGCGGGAATAATTTCCACCTCGTTGGGCGGTGCAATTTCTTTCGGCGGTTCACCCGGACCGGATTTTTTGCCGCGCGCCTTGGACTGCGGGACGCTGAGATCGCGCACGGTCGGTTCGGGCACGGGCTGCATGTCCGCGCCCAGGCCGCTGTTGGGCGTGGTGCCGGTGACGGTGGTGGAGCGGGCCACTTCCTGTTCGAGTTTCTTGGCCTGTTTTTGGAGATCGCGGGATTTGCGTTCGAGCGCCTGTTCTTCGGGCGTGGCAGCTTGCATTTCCGGCGTGGAGAAATGACCGCGCAGCCAGTGGCCCAGATCGAAGCCGGTCAGGAACAGCATGCTGACGAAACAAAGCGTGGTGTAAAGAATCGTGGCGCCGATGGGGCCCAGCAGGGAAAAGCCGCATTGCCAGTGCTCGTAATTGCCATAGGTCACGTAACCCAACCACCCGCCATCGCTGCCCGCGCCGATTTTTGTATGGAAGGTTCCGTTCAAGCCGCCGCGATCCAGAAGGAAAAGCAATCCGGTCAGGGAAACCAGCAGGCCGACCGCCCAGGACAACGACCAGCGCAGATGTTCGCGCAGGTACGGCAGAAAACGGAGCAGGAACGCCGCGCCAAAAATCGCGAACAGTGCCGGCAAAAAATAGCCCACCGCGCCGAACAGCAGAAATCCGCCCCAGGCAAAATACGCGCCGAGGGTTCCAATCCAGTTGTGCGGCGGGTGATTGGTCGGGTTCTGGTTGAAGCCGATGTCGCCCCGGTCAAACGACCATTGCGCAATCAACAACAACGCCGCCGCGACCAGCAGCACCACGCCGATGATGTCGTCGAAGCCCCGGGTTGATCCCGAGCCGAATGTTTCCTTACGAGCCATGCGCGGAGACTAGCAGTTGGCGGGGGAAACGTGAAACGTAAAACGTGAAAAACCGGATGGGGCTGTCGCTGGTCACACTTCACGTTTCACACTTCACGTTTCACACTTCACGTTTCACGCTCATCCTGTTAGTTTCACGCCCCGACATGGCAGAAAAAAAATCATGGCTTGAGAAGTTGCAGACGTTGCTGGATGAGCGCGGCCTGCGCTCGGAGGCGGATCTCACGAGCCTGAACAAGTTCATCCACTTTTGGATGTTGCTCGGCAAAAGCTTCGTCCGCAACCGCTGCCCCATCCGTGCCTCGGCGCTTTCCTACACCACGTTGCTGGCGCTGATTCCCATGCTGGCCGTGGCCATCAGCGTGACCAGCAGCCTGCTCAAGGAACAGGGGGAGGCGGGCATCTACCACTTGGTGGACCGGGTGGTCGCCTATCTGGTGCCGCCAACGAAGGGTAAAACCAATGGGCCTGCGCCCGCAGTCGTTTTGCAAATGACGACGAACTTCGCCGAATTGAGCGCGCCAACAAATTCGCTGGTCAGCACCAACGAGCCGCTGCCCGCCGTGACGACGAATGCCGTTCCCGCCAGCGCAGGCGATGACCGGGTCACCTCTGCGCAACGCGAGGTTTCCAAAAAAATCCACGAGTTCATCACCAACACCCGCAGCGGCGTGCTGGGCATCACTGGCATGATCGCGCTGGTGGTGGTGGGCATCCGCATGTTGGGCAGCATCGAGTCCACCTTCAACGACATCTGGGGGGTGACGCGCGGGCGCAACTGGCTGAGCCGAATTCAAATTTATTGCACCGCCGTCCTGATTGGCCCGCTGCTGCTGACCGGCGCGGCAGCGCTGGCGGGTGGCCCGCATCTCACGGCAACCCGCCAACTGATCACCAACATGCCGGTCGTGGGCAGTTTTATCTTTCCGATGCTTACCTTGTTGGTGCTGTGGCTGGCGTTCGCGATTTTTTACCAGCTTGTGCCCAACACCAAGGTGCAGTTCAGCGCGGCGCTCATTGGCGGCATGGTTGCGGGAACGCTCTGGCACTTGAACAATGTCTTCGGCTACCTCTTCGCCTCGCGCGTGGCGACTAACAGCACGATTTACGGTGGGCTGTTCATCGTGCCGGTATTCATGGCGGGGCTTTATTTCACCTGGCTGATTCTATTGTTTGGCGCGCAGGTGGCGTATGCCTTTCAAAATCGCACCTTGTATTTGCAGGAAAAAATCGCCGAGAACGTGAACCAGCGAGGTCGCGAGTTTGTCGCATTGCGGTTGCTCACCTGCATTGGCCAGCGTTTTCAACGCGGTCTGCCGCCCGCGACGATTCATGAGATGTCCGCCGAGCTGGCGATTCCCAGCCGGCTGGTGCAGCAAGTTTTGCAGACGCTCATCGCCGCGCATCTCGTCGCGGAAACGCACGGACAGGAACCGGCCTACACGCCCGCGCGCCCACTCGAAAACATCAATGCCCATCACATTCTCCAGGCCATGCGCGCCACGAACGGTCAGGAGCTGGTCACCCGCGACGAGCCGATCCGCGAGGAGGTCTATGGCGAGTTTGCGCGTATCCAGGAAGCCGAGCGCCAGGCCGCCGCGTCCGTCACGATGCTCGCGCTGGTCAGCCGCGCGCAGGCCCGGCTGGAACTGGTCGCCCCGGTGGCGGCTGGGGACGAAATTAAAATGAAGCCCGCGTTGGTGCCGAGCATTGAACCCGCCGCCGCATCCGCCGAGGAAGAAATTAAATCGCCTGATCTTTCTGCCGGACCTCCTCCTGACCTGACCCCGAAAAAATTTGAACAGGGGAATGTTCGGCCGGAAAATGAAGACCGCATGGCGGTGGCTGAAATAAAATCCGCAGGATCGTCACAGGCTGAAACTAAAACTGCCGCCTCACCTTCCGCGATTGCAACTCCGACTGAAGAAGAAAGGGATTTTCCATTATGAGCGAACGTACGCGCCTTGCCGATTTCAGACGATGCGGTCGGATGATTGCCCGGACAACTCCTTGATCTCCTCGGCGAGCTTGCTCGCCTGCCTTTCGAGTTCCGCGCTTTCCTTTTCAAGCAGTTTCTTTCGCTCCGCTGCCAGTTCATCCAACAGGCCCGGCTTCTTCTCGCTCAGTTGGCAAAGCTCGTAATCAGGGCTTTCTTTCAAGCGGTTCAGCGATTCGATGACCGCGATGATTTCCAGTTGCAACGTCTCATGCAGCCGACGCAACTGCGCCAGTTCCGCCGCGTCGCTGAAATCCAGCGTCGCCCAGCCCTGGCGCAGGATGAATCCGTGCGGGTCTTCCGCGATGTCCCGCAACGTCTGGATGTCGCCCGCGTCCTTTGCCCGGTTGATGGCGGCGGTCAGCTTGTGATATGTCTCCAGCTTGTCCGGTTGGTCGGCAAAACGGTCGGGGTGATACAACTTCACCAGCTTCTTCCACAGCCGCGACAGTTCCGCCTCCTCCTCGACGGTGAGTTGTTTCTTATCCGCCACCGCTGCGGCCGTCTCCTCGTAATCCTTGTCTGTTTGCGCTTTGGCCTGCTCGTAATTCGCTTCCGCCTGTTTTGCCTCCTCCTCGCCGCCGCGCACCAGCGAATCCAGAAACTTCCGCCGGTAATCCACGATAAGCCGCAGCCGGTCGCGCTGCTGATAATGCTCGCGCAACTGTCGGAACAACACCGACTGCATGACATCCACGCGCGATTTCTCTTTTGTGAAATTAACTTCCAACTCCGCCAGTCGCGCCCGCGCACCCGCCACCAACTGCCGCATTTGCTCCAACTCCGGGTTGACGTAAATCACCAGCCCGACGACGCCCGCTTGCGCGGCGGCAACGTCTTTGATTTCGCCGTCAATTCCCGGCATGGCAAACAGGGTTGCGTCAGATTGCGCACTGGAAATTTCCAGTTGCCGCAGATACCAGCGACCCATTTTCGCGCTGCGAGCATTGGAAGAATTTGCCAGCCAGTCCAGCCAGCCGCGCAAGTCCGCGTCCTTGCGGGCCTCTTGAATCAACCTCCCCTTGTGTTTCCCGAATGCGATGCGCGACGGAAACCATTCTTCCGCCGCGAACGCGACCAGCTTTTCCCACGTATCCAGACCGCGATGTTCGGCGATGGGGCGAAGCACCTGCGCCATCAAGTCCGCGACCGTTTGCACGTCGCCAAGCGCCGTGTGTGCACCGCGTTCGGGCAGGCGATAATACTGCTGCAACGTTTGCAGCTTGCAGTTGCCGGCGGGCACGGGATCGAGCAGCCGCTGCGCCAGACGCAGGGCGCAAAACCCGCGACTGGCAATCGAGCCGATGCCCAGCCGCTTCCACTCCGGCTGCAACACTTGATCCAGATCGTATTCCAGATTGAACGCAACGAGCGGCAGGCCGCCTGCGTATTCGGCAAACTCCCGATAGACCTGCTGCGCCAGCTCGCCGTCGCGCTCCAAAATCTCGCGGGTGTAACCATGAACTCGCGTTGCCTCGGCGGGAATATCCGCGTTTTGATTGAGCAACTTGCGAAACGGTTTGCCGTCCGGCTGCCAGCCGCGCATCCGTTGTGCGGCCAGTTCAACGACAAAGACGGGGACGGCGAAGCCAGTCGTTTCGGTATCCAAGAGAACCCATTGTTCACTGTTCATGTTTCCTGTCTTCAACATCATTCAGCAACCGCTCGATTTCGTCTTTCGACAAGCCCCCTCTTATGTCCTTGAAGCGAACAGCATGTTGCCTACAAGTCTGGCTATCTTGGGCGGAAACGTGGAGAACCCCGTTAGCGTCAATATCAAAAATCACTCGTATCTGGCGTTCTGACTCTGCCGTCAGTGAAATATCATCGATAATGAACTTGCCGAACAACGGATTCATGGCGGCCAGAATGTTTTCACCTTGAACCACAGTGAATTCGATGCTCGTTCCATTACCGATGAAATTAGGAAGGATCAGCGATGTTCGTGCAGGGATTATTGTGTTGCGCTTAAACACTGTAATGGCTCGGCCGTCACTGCCCTCGATGCTTAAAGTCAGCGGTGTAGCATCGCATTTTTGCCGAACCATCTCGATTGTTTCCCTCACCATGTCGGACAGAATACGCTTTGCGCCCGGCTGAGATTTTTCAATCGCGCTTGGCGGTCTCGGCACTAACGCAAAATTGTTCTTCTCATTCATGGTTATCTCTAGAAATTATCGCGAGGCTTGGATTTGTTGGAATGTAGGCTGAGAGGCTTGGAGATATCCTTCTGATGCACTCAAGTGCGGCATTGATTCGAACACCAATCAGTGTTTGTTTATTTGAGATGAATTCGATGGCGACACCCACCAGCCTTGGTGTCCACATCTGATGCCCACCCAAATCGGTCTGAGCAAAGCTCCAGACAGGGCCACCGCTCATCCCTTGCGGATTGGGTGCTGCTACGATTCTTCCATTCTCGTCGGTAACCTGCTTCAAGTCGAATTTGACCGCGATATGGGTTTGCGGCGTAATCCCCAAAAAGGTGTAATCGGTTTTGGAAATTGATACGGACCTGAAATTGTAAAGTCGCGGCTCCAAAATTCCACCTAGCTTTTCTGAGTGAACTTTTCTCCAAGGGTATCCAAAAAACTCATACGGTCTTCCTGACAGATCGGAATTGTTTGCGTCTGCATACTGAATTGGAAGTGGTGCGTGAACTTCTTCCATGAAAGACACTGTGTCATCGGTGAGTGCGATAACCGAAGTGTCATTTCGATCATCTCGCCTCGATCCTTGCACCAGCCGCGTTGCCTTTCCATGCCCTCGAAGTTTCCGGAACCCTTTTTGATTACCCACGAGCAAAGTTCCATTTGCCGCAAAATCGGTGATGTGCGCCGCAGTGATTAAGAACCTAGTTTGTTCCACTATGACCAACGTGCCGGTTCCAATCAGTTCCGGCTTTCCGCGTTGCAGATCCCAAAGAGGACAGATGCATTGAGCAATTGGTGGTATTCTATTTTCACACTCCAAATTGCTTCCGCAACTTCTCTGGAATCATGGAAAGCAGAGTCTGCTCAACTTGCGGAATATGGTCGTCGAACCGGTGCTGATTGATGTTCAACTCTTCGCACCTGGTCACAAGAACCGCTTTAATTTTGCTGGCCACGAAATCCAGAATGATGGCCTTTGTCTCGTCAGGTAGTGGCGCGGTTCCTCCGACCAGAAGCGATTTGATTTCGTCGGCGATTGTTTGGGGTTCGACATGGAAGAAATTCTCTGTGCCGCTCAAGTAGAGCATCTCTGCAAAGACTGGTTTTGATATCCGCCCTTCGGTGAGAGCGATCATGCAGTTGAACAGCTCCTCCTCCTCAAATTGCACTTCGATCTGATTTTGTTTCAGAAAGGCCAACGCCGCCATCAGAGCGGTGCGCTTGTTGCCGTCGGTGAACGGATGATTTTTTGCAATGTGAAAGGCGTACGCCGCCGCCACATCGAAAACGTCGGCGGCGGGCAGGTAAAGCCAAGTGTTTTGCGGCTGGGCCAGTGCAGATTCCAAAAGTCCGTGGTCCAGCACGGCAGGGTCACCGCCGTATAGTTGGATTTGTTGATCGTGGTAGGCGAGAACGGCTTCCTCGCGGAGAAAAAGCAGGTCGCTCACTGCGGTTACTGGGCCAAGCGACGGAACACGCCACTATACTTTTTCTCTGCCCAATCGCCAGCCGCTTTGGACTGTTCGAGACCAGCGTAGCGAATACTCCGCGACTTGCCCGGAGACTTGGGGGAAGCTTTCGAGGCGATTTTATCAGGCGTTTCCTTTGTCGCGGTAGCTTTCATTTCAGTGGCAGTTTACCTCAACATAAAGAAGGTGTAAAGCTGGTTAAAGGCCGGTGCTCCTGCTGGTTTCAAAGGCCGCAGGCCGAATGAAGCGCCCCTTTCAAAAATTTTAGGAGCTTACGTGAGGAGGCGTGACGCATTACTACGTGGCGAACATGCCCGGTGCGTATGCGCGCACGGCGACCCAGGTATTGACGAACGTGACGCAGCGTTACATCGAACTGCTGGCCGACAACGGACTGGCCGAAGCCTGCCGCCTGCAACCCGCGCAGGTCAGCGGCCTCAACGTGATGGGCGGCAAAGTTACGCACAAGGCCGTCGCCGAGGCGCACGGGATGAAGTGGGAAGCGCCGAAGCTCTGAAAACTTTTACTAGGAACACGGGACAGGAATGTCTCGTGAACCCGCAGGCAAAAATGCCTGCGCTACGTCAAAACAAAAAAGCGGCGGAAATTTCTTTCCGCCGCTTTTGCTTTCCAGAATTTGCTTACGCCTTCCAGATCATGTCCGCCACGGTTTTGCCGGCTGGAATGAAGGGCAGGACGTGCGTGGAGTAAGGCACCACCACGTCGAGCACGTAGGGTTCGTCAGCGTCGAGCATCCGCTGGATGGCGGCGCGGAGATCTTTCTTGTACATCACGCGCTCGCATTTCACGTTGAACGAATTGCACACGCGCACGTAGTCGGGATAAATTTCCGCGCGGTGATCGGGGTCGCCGAGATAGGTGTGGCCGCGATTGCCGGCGAAGAAATTATCCTCCCATTGCACCACCATGCCGAGATGCTGGTTGTTCAGGATGATCGCCTTCGCGGCTATTTTTTCGATGTGCGCGGTGGCCAGCTCCTGGATGTTCATCAGGAACGAGCCGTCGCCATCAATGTCAATGACCTGCTTGTCGGGCAGCGCGACCTTCACGCCGAGCGCGGCGGGATAGCCGTAGCCCATCGAGCCGAGGCCGAGGCTGCTGATGTATTGGCGCGGGTGTTTGTATTTATACCATTGCGCGGCCCACATCTGATGCTGGCCGACGCCGGTGGTGATGTACGCCTCGCCCTTGGTCATTTCGTAAAGCGTCTCGATCACCATCTGCTGGAGGATGACTTCGTTCTCCTGGCCCTGGAGATGGTCCACCATGTGGTCGCTGTTGGCGATTTCCGGCGTGATGCGGTAGGCGAACGGCGCTTTTTCTTTCCACTCGGCGATCTGCGCGAGCCAGGCGGTATGCTTCTTTTGCATCGGCCGTTTCGCGACGAGCTTGTTCAAACGCGTCAACGCGTCCTTGATGTCGCCGACGATGGGCAGGTGGGCCTTGCGGTTTTTGTTCAGCTCGGACGCGTCAATATCCACATGGACAATCGTGCCGTGCTTGCAAAATTCCTCGAATTTGCCGGTCACGCGGTCATCGAAGCGCACGCCGAACGCGAGCAGCAAATCCGCGCCGTCCTTCAACTTCGCCATCGGGCCGTTTGGATCTTTGCGGTAGGCGTATTCGCCGTTGACCGCCCAGTTCGCGGAGGCCGCGCCGTGCATGCCGAGCCAACGCAAGGAGAGCGGATGGGTTTCCGGAAAACCCCCGACGCCCATGAGGGTGGTCGTCACTGGAATGTTCGTCGCCTCGGCGAATTTTTTCAATTCCGCCGCCGCGCCGCTCGTGATGATGCCGCCGCCGCAGTAAAGCACGGGCCGTTCGGCCTTCTCGATCAGCCCCATGATTTCGTTGAGGGCGAGTTCATCCGCCTTGAGATCGGGTTGGGTATAACCGCGCAGACCCTTTTTGATTTGGTCGAGCGTCGGCCAGACGGGTTGCGTCTTTTGCTGCTGAATATTCTTGGGGAAATCAATCACGACCGGCCCGGGCCGGCCGCTTTGCGCAATGTAGAAGGCTTCCTTCACGATGCGCGGGATGTCGTTGATGTTCGTGATGAGATAGCTGTGCTTCACGATGGGCAGCGTGACGCCGATGATGTCGGTTTCCTGAAACGCGCCGCGACCAATCATCGCCTGGCTCACCTGGCCGGTGATGGCAATGAGCGGGCAGGAATCCATGAAGGCGTCGGCAATGGCGGTGACGAGGTTGGTCGCGCCGGGGCCGCTGGTGCCCATGCACACGCCGGCTTTGCCGGTGGCGCGGGCGTAACCCTCGGCGGCAAACGAACCGCCCTGCTCATGGCGCGGAAGGATGGTGCGGATTTTGGAGTGGGTGAGCGACTGGTGGATTTCCAGGCTCGCGCCGCCGGGGTAGGCGAAAATAACTTCCACGGCCTCGCGTTCAAGCGCGGCGACGAAGATGTCGCGGCCCAGCATGGCGGCACCGACTTCGGCGCGTTTGGCGGACGGTTTCTTTTTGGCGGCGACTGCGGTTGTTTTGCTCATACGTTTTGCTTTCTTATGGCGGCCCGGCGTGGATAATAAAAACCCCACAGCCGTTGTCAGCCGTGGGTGGTTGTCGAAATTTTCCTTAACGACAAGCACCGACGGCGTCGCATCCTACTACGACGGCGACGGCCAGTTTAACTTGTCGAAACGGTGTTAACACGCGAAAAATCTAAGCAAACGTTGGAACTAGGGTCAAGCCCGGATTCAAGATGACTTTGCATTTCCAATTTCACTGCGCGGCTCTATTCTGCGCGCATGGCGTTGGTTCGCATTTTGGTGGATGGCTACAGCCTGCTGCACAACTGGCCCGAGCTGGCGCCGGGACAGCCGCGACATTCCGTCGCCGCCCGCGACGAACTGATCCGCCAACTCACGCTTTATCGCGACGCCACCGGCACGCCGGTCACCATTTTTTTCGACGGTGCAGGCACGGCGCAGGGTCCGTCGGAGCATCATTCCACGCCCGAGGTGGAAATATTGTTTTCCCCGGCGGGCCAAACCGCCGATGACTTGATTGAACGCGCGGCGTACCGCTTTCAGCCTTACGGCGAAATCCTGGCCGTCACCGACGACCATGCCGAACGGGACACGGTGGTGGGCATGGGCGGACTGGCGGCAAGTTGTTTCAATTTCATCCAGATGATGGCCGCCGCGCTGGAAACCCAGCAGCACGCACTCCGGCAGCACAACCGCCGGGAACAAAATGATTTTAACCGCAGATCGTAGCGCATCGGAATGAACACCAGTTTTTTTCAAAACCTTGCGGGCGTAGCGGCGTCTCGGCAGAGCGCCGCAGTTTTGCCCCGGCAAATGCCAGTGGGCGGCGCTCTGTCGAGACGCCGCGACGAATTTTTGGAACCGCCGCCTCTGCCAGAACTTTTCACCCGCGCGGCGTGCCGCCGTTTTTTTCAAATTGTCTGCCTGCTGCTGGGCGTGCTGGCCGTCCAAAATGTTTTTTCCCAGGCCGCGCCACAACCGGTTCGTCCGGCCAACCGCTGGCTGCTCATCCTCGAAACCTCGCGCGCCATGCAGCCGCGCGCCGAGGCCATCGCGCAAATCGCCGGCAACCTCGTGCTTTCCGGCATGAGCGGCCAGATGCGCCCTGGCGACACCCTTGGCCTTTGGACATTCAACAGTGATCTGCACACGGGCACTTTTCCGCTCCAGACCGTGACGGCCGACAATACCAAGACCATCGCTGAACGGGTGGCGTTGTTTGTCGCGCAGCAAAAATTTGAAGGGAGGCCTGGCCGCGACAAGGTGTTTCCGCTGATGAACACGGTCATCAGCAACTCCGAGTTCATCACGGTAATTTTCATTTCCGGCGGCGGCGAAACTTTCAGCGGCGCGCCGTTCGACAGGGCCATCAACGCGATTCACAAACAATGGCAGAGCGAGCAGGACAAGGCGCGGCAGCCATTTCTGACCATGCTGCGTGCCCAGCACGGACGCATCACCGACTTCGAGGTCGGCCGGCCGCCGGGGCCGCTGAACCTGCCGCCGCTGCCGCCGGAGTTGCTGATGCCTGATCCGGTCGCGGAAAAACCCGTTCCGTCTAAACCCGCCGAGGTGGTGCCCGTGCCGGTGGTGCCAAACCTCATTGTTCATGGGCGGAAACCGGAGCCGCCAGTGGAAAGTGTTTCCAACGTTCCGTCGGTGATTTCCGAAAGAATGATCCCCGTGCCGCCACCGGGGGTTCCAACCTATGCTGCGGTCGAGACTAAAACCAATTCGCCGGTGGCGGTCGTGGGGACGACACCGAAGGCCCCGGCAGATTTCTCCGGGACGAATGTCAGCGCGCCGGTGGCCACGAATGAGAGTGGTGCCATCCCTGCGACAAAAACGGCCGCGGAGGGGAGGCGTTTCTGGCTGGCTGGAGCGGTCGTGGCGCTGGTCGCAACGGGGTTGGGGTTTTGGCTGCTCCACCGCTCGCGTTCGCAACCGCGCGTCAGCCTCATCACCCGCTCGCTGGATCGTGACGCCAAATAAGCGGCGCGTCTTCAACCGATCCGGAACCAGCAGGTTTTCAAATAGGCCGGCTCGGCGCGGGACACCGGAAAGTCAGGCGGCTGCGGAACGTAATGGCGCTGGAGAATTTTCCGGCGCGCGGCCCGGGCGGCATCTTCAACGCTGGCCAGAAAACTTTCCGGCTCCCAGTCCGCCGCATTGGTGGAGGCGAGCAGGACTCCGCCGGATTTGAGCAGCGGCAGCGTGGCGGTGACAAGCTTTCCAAAATCTTTCTCCACGCGGAACGCACCGTGTTCCTTCGACTGTGAGAACGTGGGCGGATCCAGGACGATGGCATCGAACGCGCGCGATTTTTTGGCGAGGCGGCGCAGCCAGTCGAACGCGTCACCGAAAATAAAATCGTGCGCGGCGGGATCAAGTCCGTTCAAGGCAAAATTCCGGCGACCCCATTCGAGATATTTTTTCGAGAGATCGAGGCTCGTGACGCGCGCCCCGGCTTTCGCGGCGCAGACGGAGAAGCCACAGGTGTAGGCGAAGGTGTTGAGTACTTCGAGTTTCGAATTCTGAAGTGGAAAGTCCGCCGCGATGTGGCCGGTGAGGAAGCGCCGCCGGTTGTCGTGCTGATCGAGGAACAAGCCGACGGAGTAGCCTTCCTGAAAACTCAGTTCGAAGCGGATGCTGTTTTCGTGAATTTCAAACCGCTCAGGTGCGGTTTCGCCGAGAATGTGTTGCGGTGAAGTTTCACCGGGCGTGGTGCGGCGCACCTGCCGGTTGAGAATCTTGTGGTAAGCGCCGCGCGCGGAAACCTGTTGAGCCAGACGAGCCAGTTCCGCTTGCTGGGGTTGGGTTAATTCACTTTCGCTTTGGGACAGCAACCAGTCGCCGAGGCGCTCAACAAACCAGCCGGGCCAGCCGTCGCTGGCGCCGTGGATGAGGCGGCCGACGTTCGTGGCCGGCGCGTCAATCACCGCGGCACGCAGGGCCAGGCGCGCGTCGGCGGCAAAATCGGCGGGCGCGCGGAAGGTCACGAGCTTGTCGCTGGCGGGATGGCGCACGGTGATTTCCGCCGCGTGCAGGCAGACGCGCGGGAACGGTGAACCGCCGTAAAGCGTGTCGCCAAGAATCGGGAAACCGTGGTCGGCGGCGTGGACGCGGATTTGGTGGGTGCGGCCGGTGAGCGGTTCGGCTTCGACAAAGGTGGAATTCGGAATTTTGGATTTGAGATTGGCGTTGCGGAAAATCGTCTCCGCTGCTTCGCCGGTCGCGCCGCTGATGTAGCGTTCGCCGAGGCGGGTGATTTTGGAATTGGCGGTGAACTCGGTTTGCTTCAGTCCGTGCTCCGTCAGCAGCAGATATTTTTTGCGGACGTCGCGGCGGGTGAACTGTTCGGTGAGGGAGCGGTTGGCCTGCGGAGTTTTTCCAAAGACAAGGACGCCGCTCGTCTCTTTGTCGAGGCGGTGGATGATGGCGAGCTTTGCCCAGCGCGCTTCGCGGTGTCGCAGCCAGTCATACAAACCTTCCCCGGCAAACGGCGCGGGGGCGTGCGTGTTCAAGCCGGCGGGCTTGTTGACCACCAGCAGGTGCTCGTCTTCGTGCAGCACGCACGGGGCGGGAGAAATTTGCGACATGGCCGATATGCTATTGATTCGTCCGGTTGATGGAACGTGGAAGCCGGTCAGAAAAATTTCCAATCACCTTTCCACACAACCCAGACGCCGAGCAGAAAATTGGTGATCGCATGAGCGGTCATCGCGTCACCCAAGCGGTTTTTGCGGATCACCAGCCAGTGGTACGCGAAACCGCAGAGAATGCCGGCGAGCCATTGCTGATGCTGAACGCCGAAGATGATCGCGATGACAAGAAAGGACGTGGGGTGAAAGCGGTTTAATGGCATTTCCAGAAAATTGGTCCGCACGAAATAGCGGTAGAGGAACGAACGGTAAAAAACTTCTTCAAGCGGCGGAACGATGACGGTCATTCCAAAAATACGTACAATAGCAAGCAGCCATGCGGTCGAGGAATTCTCACCGAACTCCGTGAACGGATTCCAGAACGGGCTGGTCACTTTTGCCTGCGGATAAAAAGGATCGAGAAAAACCCACATGAAAAAAATGCCAATGCCGACGGCTATTGCTTCCCAACTGATCACCCAGCGCATTTCCGGCACGAACGCGCGCGTTTCCCAGACGAGCCACGCACCGACAAAGATTTTCGCAGAGTAAAGCCAGAAACGGGTCGATTCACCTAGCAAAGCGGGAGCAGAAAAAATAACAACACCAATGATGAGCGCATTCAAATCAATTGCCCATTTCAATTCTGGAACAAACGAGCGCATTTCCCAAACAAAGAAGGCACCTGCAAAAACTTTCGCGAAATAAACCCAAAGTTTCGAGGTGTGGGCATCTAGACCCGCTGCGGTTGTAATAAGAAGAAAAACGACAAGCGGCGCGACGCGGGCGTAGATGGGCGAGGTTTTGGATTTCTCCCTGAAATAGGTCATCGCGCAAATGTTCCGAAACTTCGGGTAAACGCCAAGGAAATTATTTTGCCGGCGTTTACTCCTCGTCAAACTTGCGTTTGATGAGGGATTCGATTTCAGCCAGCGCGCTGGAAGCGTCCGGGCCGATGGCCGAGATGGTCAGTTTGCTGCCCGGGCCGGCGGCGAGCATCATCAAACCCATGATGCTTTTGCCGTTCACTTTTTCACCGTCCTTCTCGACGAAGACATCGCACTGAAAACGGTTGGCGGTTTTGACGAAGAGCGCGGCGGGCCGGGCGTGAATGCCCAGTTTGTTCGAGACGTGAAAGTCCCGGACAAGGCTGGCATCGTCGGCTGGCAGTTTTTT
The DNA here is from genome assembly GCA_025363535.1 of Verrucomicrobiota bacterium. GTDB lineage: Bacteria > Verrucomicrobiota > Verrucomicrobiia > Limisphaerales > CAIQOK01 > CAIQOK01. The sequence goes on from JANYDP010000304.1 coordinate 24,611, forward strand.
GGCGCTCATCTGGCTGGCTGGATAGTTAACCCAGTTGTGTCATTTAATCCACGCAATTTTTCTGAAGCGCAGCGGCGGCGGGTTATTTTTTTGCCGTGCCGGCCATCTTGGCGAGGAGCCGTTCGTTCAGATCCTTGGCAGGGTTGGAGCCGGCCATGTTGAGCTTGGTCTGGAAGGCGGCGACTTCAATCAGGCGCGCCAAGTCGCGGCCGGGCCGGACCGGCAGGATGATGTGCTTGATGTCCAGCCCGAGGATTTTCACGAACTGGTCGTCCATGCCGACGCGCTCCACGTCCTCAACTTCGTTCCAGGCTTTCAAGGTGACGATCAGGTCCACGCGTTTTTTGGTGCGGATGCTTTTGACGCCGAACATGGCGGCGACGTTGATGATGCCGATGCCGCGGACTTCCATGTGATTGCGGGTCAGCTCCGAGCTGGTGCCGATCACGTTGTCGCCGTCCTCGAGTGTGACCTTGGTGATGTCGTCGGCGACGAGGCTGTAGCCGCGTTCAATAAGGGCGAGCACGCTTTCACTTTTCCCGATGCCGCTTTCGCCCTTGATGATGACGCCGATGCCGAGGATGTCCACCATGCTGCCCATCTCGGTGCCGTGGGGCGCGAACAGGGCCTCCAGCGCGAGCGTGGCGCGGTTGATGAAATTCATCGTGATGAGCGGCGTTTGAAAGACGGGCACGCCCGCATTTTCCGCCGCCGCCAGCAAGAGTTTGTCCGGGATCAGGCCGCGGCTGAAGACGAGACAGGGGATTTTGTATTTGAAGAGCGTGGCGTAACGCCTCGCCCGCTCGTCAGCGGAGAGCGACTTCAAATAATACGCCTCGGCATGCCCGATGGCCTGAATGCGATGAAGGGCGAAATAGCGCGTAAAGCCGGTCAGCACGAGGCCAGGGCGGTTCACGGTGGGTTCGAGAATGACACGCTGAAGGCCGCCTGCACCGGTCAGCAGTTTTAATTGCAGCGGGTCGGCCTGGTCTTTGAAGAAGCGTTCGACGGTGATGGTGTCGCGTTGCATAATTTTGATGCGTGATGCGTGAAAGTGCGCCGGGCACGTTTCCACGTTTCACGCATCACGTTTCACATGTTAAACTCCGGTCCGAGATAAATTTCCCGCGCCTTGGGGTCATTGGCTAGAAACTCCGCGCTGCCTTCGACCAGCACCTGTCCTTTGTGGATGATGTAGCCGCGATCAATCAGCTTCAACGTCTCGCGCACATTGTGGTCGGTGATCAAAATGCCCAGGCCGCGCTCCTTGAGCCGGCGGACGATTTTCTGCACTTCATAAACGGCGATCGGATCAATGCCGCTGAACGGTTCGTCGAGCAGCAGCAGCTTGGGATTTGTGACCAGCGCGCGGGTGATTTCCAGCCGCCGTTTTTCGCCGCCGCTCAATGTGAAGGCCTTGCTTTTGGCCAGCGGCGTGAGATCGAGCTCCTCCAGCAAATACTTCAACCGCACGGCGCGCTCGGAGGAATTAATTTTGCACGTCTCGAGGATCGCCAGGATGTTTTGCTCGACGGTGAGCTTGCGAAACACCGATGGCTCCTGCGTGAGATAGCCGATGCCCAGGCGGGCGCGCTGATGCATCGGCAGGTGGGTGATCCGGTGTTCCTGGAAGCGCACCGCGCCCTCGTCCGGTTTCACCACGCCGACGACCATGTTGAACGTGGTGGTCTTGCCCGCACCGTTCGGGCCGAGCAGTCCGACGATTTCGCCCGCGCCGATGTTGATGGAAACGCCGTTGACCACGCGGCGCTGGCCGTAGGTTTTGACGAGCTGATGGGTGGCGAGCAACGCGGCAGCGGACTGCGGCGATGGCGGTTGGGGTTCGGTTGCGCTCACACTTGGGTTGATCTAAAAAAGTTTCAACGACGGCGCGTTCGTGCCGGAAGTTTTGGCGGGTGCCTGTCCTTGCATCTGGAGATTTTCCCCGTGAATGGAGTCGGTGATGCGATCCCAGATGATCGGGTCGCCGGTGCCGCTGAACATGGCCGATTCCATGAACACATTGCCGGTCAAGGTGATCGTGTCGTTGGTCGCGGTGCTGGTGGTTTTGTAGATGTTGACGGCCTTGTCGCAGGTCACATGCACCGGGCGGTTCTGCGGATCCAGGCCGTCGAGCTTCACGTTGCCGGAGGCGGTGATGATTTCCGGGCGGCCGCCGTTGGTCGAAACCTGCGCGGTCAGGAGGTCGCACGTCATTTTCATCAACGCATAAGTCACCCGCACATGGCCGCGATAAATGCCGCTGCGGTTCTTCAGATCAAAATCCCCCGCGTCGGAAAAAATTTCCACGGGCGGGTTGGTGGCGGCGAGCGCGGGGCTGGCGTTGGTCGGCGCGGACAATTCCGGCAGCGGCAGGTTGGTCTGGGCGCTCGCGGTGAGCGTGAGCGCAACGGCGAAAAGACAAAGAATAACTTTCATGGTTTCGGCGCGGCAGGCCGCGCGTTGTTGATGATCGTATGCACGCGGTTGGAGAGGGTGAGAGTCTGGTTGGTCATGTGCAGCAAAAATCCTTCGCTTTCAAAAAGAAACCGGCCGTCGCCGCTTTGGGCTTCCAGATGACCGTCGGAATAAACCGTCTTTTGGGTATAGTCGTAGAAACACTGGGGCGCGCGCACGACCAGTTGGTTCGTGCCGTTTTCATTGAACAACTGCCATTTCACGCGGCGAATCAAAACCTGGTGACTGCCGGACTGGAGTTCGGCCTCGTCGCCTTCGAGCAGGGATTTCATCTGGGTTTCGTGCGGCGGCGGGAAATTTTCCGGCACGGCGTAGTTGGAGACCACCATGTTGGCGGATCGTTCCGGGGCAGCCATCAGGGCCGACGCGACCAGCAGTAACGCCAGCGAGCGGGCGGCAAGCTGCCGTGAGCTGCTTGTGAAAAGTTTCCGGATCATTGGGCGGCGGCGTGGAATTTCAGGAGCGACTTGAGCAGCGCCGGCATTTCCGCCAGCGGAATCATGTTGGGTCCGTCACTGGGGGACTGGTCGGGGTGTGGATGAGTTTCGATGAAGATGCCATTCGCGCCCGCCGCCACCGCGCACCGCGCCAGCACCGGGGCGAATTCCCGCTGGCCGGTTGTCCGATCCCCGCCACCGCCGGGCAGTTGCACGGAATGGGTCGCGTCAAAAATCACCGGCGCGCCAAAGCGTTTCAAAATGGGAATCGAGCGCATGTCGGACACGAGGTTGTTGTAGCCGAAGGTCGTGCCGCGTTCGGTGACGAGAATTTTTTTTGCGCCCGCGCTCCGGGCCTTCTCGATGACCTGGCCCATTTCGAGCGGCGAGAGGAACTGGCCCTTCTTCACATTCACAATGCGTCCGGTGTGCGCGGCGGCTTCGATCAAATCGGTCTGGCGGCACAGGAACGCGGGGATTTGCAGGATGTCCACGACTTCACTGGCAAGGCTGGCCTGGTGCTCGGTATGAACATCCGTCAGCACGGGTACGCCGATTTTTTTGCGGACGTTGGCGAGGACTTGCAGCCCGGTTTCGAGACCGGGGCCGCGTGCGGATTTGGCGGAGGTGCGATTGGCCTTGTCGAAGCTCGCCTTGAAGACGTAAGCGATGCCGAGCTGGTCGCAGGTTTTTTTCATCGCCGCCGCAATTTTGAGGCAGAGCGCCTCGCTTTCAATGACGCAGGGGCCGGCGATCAGAAACAGCCGGCGGGCTGTGGTCAGGGATTTCCAGATGGCGGTGTCATTGAGCACGCGCCATTTCTAGCAGCGGCGTGGTGAATTGTAAATGACCCGTCCGCGGTTTGCCCGATGGAGCCGACAGGCAATCATCTTCAACGCCTCCGCTTCCGGTTTTTCAACTGATCAGCAGCAACCGTGGCGGCTGGCCGGAGCGGTTGGCGGGAGCGCGGTGGATGCAGGGCGGAACGGGACTGCCCGGCCAGTCCGTGGCGATGCGCCAGAGATTGCCCAAACCGAAGGAAAAAGGCCGCGCCGCCGGGATTGCGGCGTAGTGAAGAGCGTAGCAGTTTTCTTTCAGGTATTCGCGGAAGTCGTCGTCATCTTTCCCACCGAAGAGCTTGAGGAGTTCGGCGCGGGTGGCGGGGAGGTCCACGCGCCGTTGCGCCTCGTCGTTGCGCAAACCCTCGCTCGCCGATCCGTGGTAGGTGCAAAGCCAGGTGTCGGCCTCCACCGTGGCGCTATCTGCGTGGAAGGAGTAAACGTCCGTGGAGACGGCGGCGTCCGCGTCGCGGGGGTAGGCATGAATGCAGTTGAGGACGGGGTCGAGGTTTTGCTCCCGGAGCAGTCGCTGATCTTCGAGCAGTGTGGCAATGGCGGCCCGGCCCACGTCGCTCACCGGGAGTGAAAGCAGTCGGGCATCGTCGAGGGTGATGATCCCCTCACCGGCACCGAGGTGATCCACGACTTCGTTGAAATCGCCGGGCAACGTGCGCTGCCAGCATAGGGCATTGACGCCCCCGGCGAACGGAGTCGAGACCAGCTCGGAAAAACTGTTCACCGTCTGGATGCGGGTGTAGTCGGGAGGCTGGGTGAAGGGGCTCATGCGCGCGGCAAAAGAAGCGTCGGCAACTGGTGGCGGCCCACGGCTTGCAGTTCAGAATTGAGCGCTTCGTCGAGTGTTGGTGACAACTTCACGATCCGGATTGTCGCTTTGCGCGGCGTCCGGTTCAAGGATGCGTTTGTGTCCGGCACCAGTCATCAACCTTCCAGAGCATTTGCCCAACTTGAATTTCCGGGTGCGATTAAAAGCGGTGAGGCCATCGCCAAGGTAGGGCGCGTCGCTCCGCGCGCGTCGGGGATCCAGAATGGAACGCCCGAGGAGTTTTGGCCTCCAGACGGGATCGGGCTGGAGTCCAAATTTCTGTCGGGACAATTTTCTGGAGCGGAATATCGTGCAAAACTTTGCCGGAACCGCTTTCCAACACAGTTTGAAGGGCCGTTTTGGGAATGGGAATGGGTGGATTGCCAGCGGCGGAGCAACGCCGCTCCACTATCGCACCGATTGTTTGGCTGAAACGAAATGCGGTCGTCCTTCTGTTCCCAAGCTGCGGCGGCAGGTCTGCGCCGCCGCCGCGTCCCGTCAACAAGGCTGGGCGCTTCGCTTGACAGGTTGCTGAACGAAATTATAGTGCGCACGAATGCAGAGTGAAGAATTGAAGGAAAATGGTGACGAGCCGCCGGGCGCGCGGCTTTCTGATTCGCTAAAGCAATTCCGTTCCGCCGGGCGCGGCTTTTGGAGCAATGTTTCCGATGCCGACTGGAATGACTGGCGCTGGCAGTTGAAGCATCGCATCACCACGCTGGAACAGTTGCACCGGCTCATGCCCACGCTCACCCCCGAGGAACATGCGGGCACGCAGCTCGCCAACCACAAGCTGGCGCTGGCCATCACGCCGTATTTTTTCAACCTGATAGATCCGGCGGACGAAAACTGCCCGATCCGCTGGCAGGTGATTCCGCGCATCGAGGAGACGCACACGGCGGCCTGGGAGATGAGCGATCCGTGCGGTGAGGATTCGCATTCGCCGGTGCCAGGACTCGTGCATCGCTATCCTGACCGCGTGCTGTTTCTGGTGACAGACCGGTGCGCATCCTATTGCCGTTATTGCACGCGGTCGCGGCTGGTGAGCAACGCGACGGGCTACGATTTTCATCCCGAGTACGACAAGCAGATCGCCTACATCGCGGCGCATCCGGAGATTCGCGACGTGCTGTTGAGCGGCGGTGATCCGCTGTTGTTGAGCGACGAGAAGCTGGAGAATTTATTAAGCCGGCTGCGGGCGATTCCGCATGTGGAGTTTCTTCGCCTCGGTACGCGCATTCCGGTTTTTCTGCCGCAACGGATCACGCCGGAACTGTGCGCGATGTTGAAACAATTTCATCCGCTTTTTATCAGCATCCACTCGAACCATCCGCGTGAACTGACTACGGAAGTTCTCGACGCGCTGGGTCGTCTCGCCGATGCGGGCATCCCGCTGGGCAACCAGTCGGTGCTGCTGCGCCATGTGAACGACGACGCGGAAGTGATGAAGACGCATTTGCAGAAGCTGCTCCGCTGCCGGGTGAAGCCGTATTATCTTTATCAGTGCGACTTGATTTCCGGTTCGGCGCACTTGCGGGCGAGTGTGCGCAAGGGGCTGGAAATCATGGAACAATTGCGCGGTCACACCACGGGTTACGCGGTGCCGACCTATGTGATTGACGCGCCCAACGGCGGCGGCAAGGTGCCCATCAGTCCGGAATACGTGTTGAGCCGCAACGCCGACCGGGTGGTCATCCGCAACTACGAGGGAAAGATTTTCGAATACCCGGAAGCTGCCGACGGCACTCCACTGGTGGCAGCGCCGAGGGAGATTGAGGAGCCGGCGTTGGTTTAAGGTTCGATTCAAACGGGGAACTCGCCCGCGCCAACTGGAAAGCCGGATGCTTTTTGTAATTGTTGGCGCAAGCCGATTCTCTATTCTGGCTTCGTTATTAAACAGTTTTGTCAGTGGATAGAATGGCCGTATAAGCTGGGATTTTTTGTTTGCACCCAAGAGCTTACCCATTAACATTGATCCTAACTGTCTGAACCGAGTGACATCATGTAGCGCGAGTGATGGGTGAACTGTCGGTTGATCAAAAATTAAACTAAGCGATACGAATGAATGTGCTCGATATCTGGGAAGGCTTCCGAGTATCAGCGGATTTTCCGTAACAAACCCTAAACATAAAGCATAAAGAAAGTTCCAAAATGAAATTCATTAAAATTAATGCCGGTGTTCTTGGTTGCCTGCTGGCCGTCGCCCTCAGCGGCTGTGACAAAAATTCCTCCAGCCCGGCCGTCGAGGATGCCAAGAAATCTGCGGAAAGCGCCACCACCGCAGCCCAGCAAGGCGTGGATAAAGCCGTCACAGAAGCGAAGCAAGCGGGTGAGAAAGTGGTCGCCGAAACGAAAGAGGCCGGCCAGAAGGCGGTCGCCACGGCGACTGAACAGGTCAAGGCCGCCGGCGGTGACGCGACGGCCGTGATCGCCAAGGTGCAAAGCCTGGTCGCGGAAAAGAAATATCAGGAAGCCCTCACCTCGCTCGGCAGCTTGAAGGACGTGAAGCTTTCCGACACCCAGCAAAAGGTCGTGGATGGACTCAAAGAGCAGATCACCAAGTTGATGAGCAGCGGTGCCGGACTGCTGGGCAAATAACCAAATCCCCTCAATAACAATAGCAAACACACCTACACACACCTACACACACATGACCATCAAAGGAACAGTAGTATTGACCATGACGGCATTGACCGCCTTGACTGCGGCGACTTCCGCGAACGCCCAAGCCGCCACACCGGCACCGCCCGACACCAGTTGGAAAAGCAGCGCCGCTGCTGGATTGACCCTCACCCGGGGCAACAGCGATACCTTGCTGGCCACCCTCGGCGCGACCACCGGCAAGAAATGGGACGCGAATGAAGTCAGCCTCGGCATTGACGGCAGCTACGGCAAATCCAAAATCGCCGGCAACAATCAGACCACTGCCGGATCTGCGCACGCTTTTATGCAATACAACCGGCTCTTCAATGAGCGCCTCTACGGCTACCTCCGCCTGGAAGGGTTGCATGACGCGGTGGCCAAAATTAATTACCGGATCACCCTCTCACCGGGTCTTGGCTACTACTTCATCAAGCAGAAAAAAACCGACCTCAGCGCGGAATTCGGTCCAGGCTTTGTGTTTGAGAAACTGGGCGGCATAAACAAAAGCTTCGTCACGCTGCGGTTGGGCGAGACGTTTCACCATGAGCTGAGCGACCGCGCCCGTATCTGGGAACACGCGGACATCATGCCGCAGGTGGACAAGTTCAGCAATTACATCGTCACTGCCGAAGCCGGCATCGAGGCGGACATCACCGCAGACAAGCGGCTGTCGCTCCGTGCAGTTGTGCAGGATACGTTCAACAGCATTCCCGCATTGGGACAGAAAAAGAACGACTTCACGCTCATCACTGGCATTGCTTACAAGTTCTAATAGAAATTCAACTCGCGGGACTGCCAGGTGGCAGTCCCGCTGGCTTTTACGATCAGCCCTGACTACTTTCAGACGGTACACGCAGACAACCAGACCGACTTATGACCAATTCCAAATCCACCTACAACTGGCGCTTTTTCCGCGCCGGCGGCTTCGATCAAGTCAAACTTGAAACCGGCGCCGACCTCATGAACCTCGACCAGCTCGACCAGAAGTTGTGGGTGGCGCTGGCTTGCCCCATCACGGGCGTCGAATTTGACAAGACCACGCTCGCCTTGATTGACTCGGATAAGGATGGGCGCGTGCGCGTGCCGGAACTCATTACCGCCGCCAAATGGGCTGGGGGTCTGATGAAAAACCCGGACGACCTGCTCAAGGGCAGCCCGACCCTGAAGCCAGCCGCCATCAATGACGCCACGCCGGAAGGCAAATTGATCGCCAGTTTTGCCCGGCAGGTTCTGGGCAAGTCCGACACGGCGGAAGTTACCTTTGAGGAAGCCGCCAGCGCCGCGCAGACTTTTGCGGCCAAGCCTTTCAACGGCGACGGCATCGTGCCCGCAGATTCCGCGAGCGATGACGCCACCAAAGCGGTCATCGCTGACATCATCAACTGTGTCGGGGCCGACACGGATGCCAGCGGCAAGCCCGGTGTGGGCCAGGCCAGGGTGGATCAATTTTTTGCCGCCGCCACCGCTTACTCGGACTGGTGGAAAAAAGCGGAAGGTGACGCATCGGTGCTGCCGCTGGGGTTGAACACCGAAGTCGCCGCCGCCGCCGTGAAGGCCGTGAAGTCCAAAGTGGACGATTACTTTGCGCGCGGCCGGCTTGCGGCTTTTGATCCACGTTCGGTGAATGCGCTGAACCGCGACGAGAAGGAATACGCCGCGTTGGGAGCGAAAGATCTCACGAGCAGTCATGCGGACATCGCCAGCCTGCCGCTGGCGCAAGTCGGGGCCACGACGCCGCTGCCGCTGACGCAGGGCATCAATCCGGCCTGGGCCGGTGCGATCGCTGCGTTGCAGACTCATGCCATCATCCCGCTGCTCGGTGCGCGGACCGTGTTGACCGAGGCGGATTGGAACGCGCTGGTCGGCAAGCTCGCCGCCTTCGATGCGTGGAACGCCGGCAAGACCGGTGGCGTGATTGAAAAAATCGGCGTGACGAGGGCGTGTGAAATCCTCGCGAGCAAGGCTCAGGAGACACTGACCGTGCTGATCGCCAAGGACAAGGCCGAGGAAGGCAATTCCGTCGCCGTCATCGGCCTGCACCGCCTGATCCATTATCATCGCGACCTGGCCAGCCTCTGCCGCAACTTCGTCAACTTCGCCGATTTCTATGGCCGCAAGGACAAGGCCATTTTCCAGGCGGGCACGCTGTATCTCGATCAGCGCAGTTGCAATTTGTGCCTCACCGTGGATGACGCCGGCAAGCACGCCGCGATGGCGGGCATGGCGGGCACCTATCTCGCGTATTGCGATTGCGCGCGCAAGGGCAGCGGCGAGAAGTTGTCCATCGTCGCCGCGTTCACCGGCGGCGATTCGGATAATCTCATGGTCGGGCGCAACGGAATTTTCTACGACCGCAAAGGCCGCGATTGGGACGCCACGATCACCAAGATCGTGGACAACCCGATCAGCATCCGTCAGGCCTTTTGGTCGCCCTATAAAAAATTGGTCCGCATGATCGAAGAGCGCGCCGCCAAACAAGCCGCCGCTGCCGATGCCAACTCCAACGCGCAATTGACTGCCGTTGCCAATGCGCCCATCGCTCCGGCTGGCACGCCGGCTCCCGCTGCGCCGGCAAAGTCGGCGCTTGACCCAAGTGTCATCGCGCTGATCAGCCTGGCCTTGGGCAGCTTGGCGGCGGCATTTGCCGGCATCCTGGGTTTCCTTGGGAAATTTGAAGCGTGGCAGGTTCCGCTGGTTGTCCTCGGCATCATGCTGGTGATTTCTGCGCCGTCCATGGCCATCGCGTGGCTCAAGTTGCGCAAGCGCAACCTCGGCCCGATCCTCGACGCCAACGGCTGGGCGGTGAATGCCAAAGCCAAGATGAACGTGCCGTTCGGCGGCGCGCTTACCAGTGTGGCGGCGTTACCGCCGGGGGCGACCTTCGGTGCGGCGGATGAATTTGCCGAGAAACCTGCGGTCTGGCCCAAGCTCCTGCTCGTTGCGTTTGTTGTCTGGTTCATCTGGGCGTTTCTGAATGATAGCCAAGGCAGGCTCAACGGTTGGACTCATGGCAAATATGGCAGCGAGCCTTCAAAGGAAGTCTCGGAACAGCGCGCCGCCTCCGCCAAAAATAAGGCCGATAAAGATAAGGCCAAAGCCGACGCCGATGCTGCTGCTGCCGTCAACGCTGCACCGCCTACGGTTGTCACGGCAACCAACGCCGTCCCGGCCAAATAGTCTTGCCAAAGATTCAAGCCCGGGCGTTCGCGTCCGGGCTTTTTATTTTCCGGCGCTGGCCTTGCCTCGATTTGGTGGACCGGCAGTGAATGCAGGAGGCACGGGTGATTATTAGCGTCAGAATCCTTCCTGGCTCTCCGTCGGCGACCGCCGTTTTTTATCCGGCGGCTTTTTTTATTTCTTTGTCGGCGGCCTTGTTTGATGATGGCGGCGTGCAACTTTTAGGCTGCACAGGTTTTGGATAACACGTTATGCCGTCATTCTCGTACAAAGCACGCCGCCGTTCCGGTGAAATGGTAGAAGGAATTTTGGAAGTGGCCGACCGACCGGCGGCGTTGGTGCAGATCGAGCGGCTGGGGCTGTTTCCAGTGGCCGTGGAGGCGGTCAAAGCGGGTGCGGCAGCGTCTGCGGCCACGCCCGGTACGGCGCGGACCAAGGTGGATTTCATGGCAATGTTGCCGCCGTCGTTTCGCCAGGCGATGACCAAGCAGCGGAAACCGAAACTGCAGGAACTGGCCACCTTCACGCAGCAGATGGCGAACTTGCTGAAGTCGGGGATGCCGCTGACGGTGGCGTTGCAGAGCATGACGCATCTGGAGTCGAAGGGCATTCCGTCAAATGTGGCGAAAGATTTGCGGCAGGAAGTGATGGAGGGGCGCGGACTCTCGGACGCGATGGCGAAGCAGCCGGTGATTTTTTCCGATCTCTACGTGAACATGGTGAAGGCGGGGGAACAATCCGGCGCGCTGGTGGTGGTATTGCGGCGCATGGCCACGCATTTCCAGCAGTTCGCGGAAGTGCAGTCCAAGTTTACAGCGGCGTTGATTTATCCGGCGCTGGTGATCTCGGTGGGCTTTCTCCTGATTTTATTTTTCATTTATTTCATGCTGCCCCGATTCATCGAGATGTTCACCGGCTTCGGCGTGGAGCTGCCGCTGCCCACGCGTATTTTGATGGGGATCAGCAACGTGTTCCAAAATTTCTGGTGGCTGCTGATTCTCATCGCGGTGGCGGTGGTGATCTTGTTCAAGCGTTTCAAGGCGAGCGAAAACGGTCAGCGGAAGCTCGACGAATGGAAGATGAAAGCCCCCATTGTCGGCAAGGTGGTGAAAATAAATTTGTTCGGCCAGTTTGCGCGGGTGCTGTCCACGCTGCTGGAAAACGGCGTGCCGGTGTTGACGGCGTTGAAGATCACGGAGCAGGTCATGCCCAACCACATCATCAAAGAGGCCGTGGCCAAGGCGCGCGCAGACGTGACGGATGGCAAGACGCTGGCGCAGCCGCTGGCGCGCAGCAAGGTGTTCCCGCAATTGATGGTGGATCTGGTGAAGATCGGCGAGGACACGGGCGATGTGCCGGGCGCGCTGGCGAATCTGGCGGACACGTACGAGAGCGAGCTGCAAATCTCGCTGCGCGTGATGACGAGTTTGATCGAGCCAGCGCTGATCATCGTGATGGCGCTGATGGTGGGCTTTTTGCTGGTCAGCGTGCTGATGCCAATGTTCAAGCTGATTTCCAGCATCAACGCGACGAAATGATGAAGGCGCGAATGGCGAATGGCGAATGGCGAATGCCGACGAGGAGCGTCGTCGGACGCGAAGGCAATTCGTCATTCGAAATTCGTCATTCGAAATTCACCCGGGCTTTCACGCTCATCGAACTCATGGTGGTGGTCGGCATCATCGGACTGATCCTGGCGATGGGCGCGCCGACGCTGCTGAAGTTTTTTCACAAGGAAGGTTTTCGCAAATCGGTCAGCGACACGCTGGAAGCGTGCAGCACGGCGCGGGCGCGGGCGATTCTGAGCCAGACGACGGTGGAGCTGATGTTTCATCCGGTGCAAAAGCGGTGCGAGGTGTCCGGCGGGCCGGGCGGTGGCTGGGGTGGCTGGGCGGCCACGGCGTCGTTCGGGGACAGCGTGATGATCGAAATGCTGGACGTGAATTTGATAGAACGCAAAAGCGACGAGACGGCCGGAGTGCGCTTTTTCCCCAATGGTACCAGCGATGAAATGACTTTGCTCCTGCGCTCAGATCAGAACAAACAATGCGGCATCACCCTGGAGATCACGACGGGGCTGGCAACTTTTCTCAACGAGGAAGGTGTGCAAAAATTGATCGCTGGAAAACTATGAACCGGCGCGTTGCTCAGGTCGGCCGGTCGCGCCAGGCGTTCACGCTTCTGGAAGTGATGATCGCCTCCGGGATATTGTTTTTGTGCCTGTTCGCGATCCTGCAACTGCTTTCGACGGCGCTCCGGAACGCGCGGGTGTTGCAGCGCTCGACGGTGGATGCAGGGATGCTGGCGGCGGAACTTTCCTTGACCAACAAACTTTACGAAGGCCCGGTGCCGAAGGATTTGGGAGGGTTCGACAAGTTGTATCCCGATTTTCGTTACGAGGGAGAAATCAAGGAGGTCGGAACCAATGGGCTGTTTCAAGTGGACTACGTTGTTTTCAGCCGGAGGGGAGACCATGGCAAAGAATCGAGCCTGAGCATCCTGCTGTTCAAGCCCGAGTCGCCGCGGCAGGGAGGACTGATCAGGCCGTAATATGAAGATGCCCAAACACGACGTGCGCGCGGCCTTCACGCTGCTGGAAATCATGGTGGCGCTGGCGTTGTTTGCACTGGTGGGGGCGGCGATTTATTCGAGCTGGTTTGCGGTGCTGCGCGGGTCCCAGGTGGGGCTAGCCTCGGCGGCGAAGGTGCAGCGGGCGCGTATCGCCATGCAAATCATCGAGGACGCGTTGTGCTCGACGCGTTCGTTTGATGCGGATGGAACGAATTATTATTTTTACGGGCTGAATGGAGCCAACGCGCAGTTGAGTTTTGTGTCCAAGCTGCCGGCGTCCTTTCCGCGCAGTGGAAAATTTGGCGACCTTGATGTGCGCCGGGTGGAGTTTGCGCTGGTGGAGGGGCCCGATTCGAGCAAACAACTGGTGTTGCGGCAGCGGCCGATGTTGATGGAGCTGCCCAAGGACGAAAATTTTCATCCCGTCGTGATCGCCAAAGATGTCAAAAAATTCGCGCTGGAATTTTGGGATCTGCATCCGCCCAAAAACACGATCAACAACAATGCGTCGGACGTGGTGGATTGGATTAAAGATTGGGACGAGGAGCGGACCAACCGCTTGCCGGCCATGGTCAAAATCGTGTTGCAGTTCAAGGGCGACGACTTCGGCCAGACGCCGCGGGAAAACGTCAAAGTGGTCGGCCTGCCGTCGCAGGCGGTGGCGGCGAGTTGGCAAAGAACTCGAGGTGGACAGCCGGGTGGTCCAGGTCGCCCCGGTGGCCCTGGGGCGCCGATCTCGCTTCCTGGGCGCGCGCCTTAGGACATGAAGGCTGCGAAATGACAATGGGAATGCACATAAAATCATCCAAGAGCGGCATGGCGTTGATCATGGTCATGGTTGCCATTTTTGCCCTGTCGGTTTTGGTGGGGGCTTTTGCGTATGCGATGAAAGTGGAAACCAAACTGGGCCAGACCGCCAACAACGGGGAAAAATTAATCTGGCTGGGGCGTTCCGGAGTGGAACAAGCGAAGGCGATTTTGGCGCAGGGTAATTGCCGGTACGAGGCGTTGAATCAAAAGTGGGCCGGGGGGACGGGATCAGAGTGTGAAACCAACGGTGCTTTTACGGATTTGCCAATGGAGAATGTCCGGCTCGGCGACGGAACTTTTTCCATCAAAATCACCGACCTGGAGCGGAAGATAAACATCAATAATGCGCCGGAAACGTTGCTGAGGAATGCGATTGATTCGCTTGGGCTGAGTCAGGGCGAGGCGGGGATGGTTCAAGATGGAATTCTGGATTGGATGGATGCGAATCCAAATTCAAATGTTAAACATCCCAACGGGGCGAAGACCGATTATTACCAAAGCCTAGAGCCGCCGTACATCGCGAAGAATGGGCCGATTGATGACATCTCAGAGCTGTTGATGATTCGCGGCGTCACCCAGGATATTTACTGGGGCCCGGCCTCTACGAATCATTCAGCAGCCTATTTTCAACAGCCGAGCCGATCTGGCAGAGTTGGACAGCAACCGGTCTATTCAGCGGGATTGGAAGATATTTTTACGACAATGGGCGGGTCGGTGAATGTGAACACGGCGACGAGAGAGGTGCTCTTGGGAATTCCTGGAATAAACGAAACCATCGCCGATCAAATCATTCAAAACCGGAATGAAGCCCCGTTCGAAAACATCGGCTACGTCATCACCAGCTCCGGTGCGCCGTCCAATATTTCCCAATATTGCGGGGTAAACAGTCAGACATTTGAGGTGCAAGTCAGTGCGGAAGTGGGCGGAACGCGGAGGACCTTTTACGCAATTGTCGGCCGGGTGCCGCCAAGGAATTTGAAAGTCCTGAGCTTTTATTGGAGGTAAATTTTCGCGCGGCGGAAATTATTTTTTTGAGGGAAATGCCTACACTTGGTTAAAAGCGTCGTATTTCCTAAGAAATAACTAAAAAAAACCAATCAAAAAAATTTCAAAAAAGGCTTGCGCGGTTTTAAGACTACGATAGTCTTACCAAGTTGTTACGACGCAACCCGAACAAAAGGTTGTCGTCAAAGCGGTGAAAAGCTTCACCGCAGTTCTAACGAAGCTCTGAGAGGCCGAGTGGAAAAGAGAAACCGGCTCTCGGATTTTTTGTCCCCTGAATGGGGAGCTAGTTGGAAAAAGATTTTGGGTTAAGTGACCCGCTGCTCATTGAAAATTGAATTGTGCGATAAGTTAGAGCCCCTTCAAGCACAACTAGTTAGTGGTTGTATTTGAAGAGTTTTAAAATTGTAATTCGTCCGACTAATCATCGGACAGGAATTAAACTAACGTTTTTAACGGAGAGTTTGATTCTGGCTCAGAACGAACGCTGGCGGCGTGGATAAGACATGCAAGTCGAACGCTGATTTCAAGGTAGCAATATTTTGGAGTTGGAGTGGCGCAAGGGTGTGTAACACGTGGGTAATCTGCCGTGAAGTCCGGAATAACTTGCTGAAAGGCGAGCTAATGCCGGATGTGACAGTCTGGAGGCATCTCTGGACTTTCAAAGTTGGGGACCGTAAGGCCTGACGCTTCATGATGAACCCGCGGCCTATCAGCTAGTTGGTGAGGTAATAGCTCACCAAGGCTAAGACGGGTAGCTGGTCTGAGAGGACGACCAGCCACACTGGAACTGAGACACGGTCCAGACACCTACGGGTGGCAGCAGTCGAGAATTTTTCTCAATGGGCGAAAGCC